>DATLGV010000314.1:0-15505 GCA_035540275.1 Acidovorax sp.
CCTGGATCGGCTATGACACGCCGCGCAATCTGGGCAGCCGGGAAACCGGTGGCGGCCTCAGCCTTCCGGTGTGGATCAGCTTCATGGAGCGCGCGCTCAAGGGCGTACCTGTCATGGAGCCGACCGTGCCACCCGGTGTGGTCAATGTCGGCGGCGAATGGTTCTACGAAGAATATGCGCGCAACGCAGGTGTCTCCAGCGTGGGCGTGGAGGATCGCTCGGCATCATCCGCGGTAGTCCCCAAAGCACCGCCCCCCTCGGAAGAGCGCAGCCGCATTCTGGACCTGTTCCGCAACTAGGGCCTGGGTGCTCCGCCCTGCCCACCCGAGGTGGGCGTGTGCGGAGGACGTCAGGCAGCAAACTGCAGCGGCATCCCGGACTGCTGCGACGCATCGCGCGTGAGGCACGCAAAAAATTCGCCGGCGCCCTTGGTGTCCTGCCAGTGGTCGCCATCAAAACGATAGTGATATCCGCCGGACCGGGCGGCCATCCATACCTCGTGCAGCGGCTTTTGCAGGTTGATCACGATCTGGCTGCGGTTGGGGAAGGTCAAAGTCACCATGCCCCCCGAGCGCTGGCTGTCCACATCGGCATCCGAGGTGTCGTTGATGCGGTCACAGCTGCGCTCCACGGCAAGCAGCAGTTGTTCGGCATGGTCCATGAATTCGAGGTCGGTCATTACAATTTGCGCATGTTGAAAGCTCCCCAAATTCTAGTCAGGACGCTTGTCCTTGCTGCCAGTGCGGCGGCCCTCATCGGCTGCGGTCAGCGGGGGCCGCTGTATCTGCCGACCGGCCCCGCTGCAGGGCAGCGCGCCACGCTGCCGCAGACACTCTTGCCAGGCAACGATGCCAGCGCTGCGCCCTCGCCAGCACCCGCCGCATCCCAGCCCCGCTGACACCTCCGGCCGCCGGCACCCGAAAGCCGCGCAATGCGGCTTCGCTTGATTTCCATCAAGCACCATCCATAGGGGTACTCGTACAGTCTGCGCTTTATTGCACCGCAGGATGGCCATGGCCCTGGAACTCTACCGCGACAAAAATCATGCTTGCCTGATGTTCACCGACCTCATCGAGGAGGACGGCCTGGCCGTTCAGGCCAATCAGTTCCTGATCGTGGACGATGACACAGGTGCCATCATCGACCCGGGCGGCAATCTCGCGTTCAACGAGTTGTTCATGGGGATGACCAAGCATTTTCCGCCGCACAAGCTGTCGTACGTGATCGCTTCGCACGCGGACCCGGACATCATTGCATCGCTGGACCGCTGGATGACCAGCACCAAGGCCGATCTGGTGATCTCCCGCGTGTGGGAGCGCTTTGCCCCCCACTTCACCAAAGTCGGCAAGACGGAAAACCGCGTGATCGGTGTGCCGGACGGTGGGGGTCACCTGCCCCTGGGCCGCCATGAACTGGTGCTGCTGCCCGCGCACTTCATGCACTCCGAAGGCAACTTTCACTTCTATGACCCGGTCAGCCGCATCCTGTTCACGGGCGACCTGGGGGTGTCCATGATGTCAGGGGCCGAAGCCCGCGTGCCGGTGACCGACCTCAAGGCGCACATTCCGCGCATGGAGGGCTTCCACCGCCGCTACATGGTGTCCAACAAGATCCTGCGCCTGTGGGTGCGCATGGCGCGGCAGCTCGACATTGCCATGCTGGTGCCGCAGCATGGCGCCCCCATCATGGGCAAGGAAGCCATCAACGACTTCTTTGAATGGATCGAGAACCTGATGTGTGGCATTGACCTGTTCGATGACCGTGCGTACCAGATCCCCACCGCGTACATCGACCCCGTGACCCGGCAAATGCGTCCTGCACTGCGGGCAGTCAACGGGTAAAAATCAGCCCAAAATCAGCCAAATTGGCCGCTAGCGCAGGAAGAATATGCGCCGAAAGCCATCAATTCAATAGCAATCAATCTCAAGGCGACCCTGCCGCGGTCCGCCTTGCCGCAGCACCTGCCGCTGTGGCCGACCGCTTGTGCAGCCGATGCCAGAGCCGCCAGCCCAGCAGCACGCCGAGGATGACGGCGTAAACCGCCACCTCACCAAAGTTGTTCTTGCCAGCACGCATCCAGAAAAAATGCAGGATGGCCAACCCAGCCACCGCATAGACGGTGCGGTGCAGCGCCTGCCAGCGCTTGCCGCCCAGGGCCTTGATCGCGCGGTTGAAAGACGTGGCGGCCAGCAGGGCCAGCAACGCCAGGGCCAATGTGCCCACCAGGATGAAGGGCCGCTTGGCGATGTCGTGCAAGATGTCCGGGACGTCGAAACCCATGTCGAACCAGCTGTAGCTCAGCAGGTGCAGCACGCCGTAAAAGAACACGAACAACCCCAGCATGCGCCGAAACCGCGCCAGCTGCGGGGTGGCGGTGATGACGCGCAGTGGAGTGATCGCCAGCACCAGGCAAAGCGCCCGCAGCGTCCAGTCGCCGGTTGCGCGGATCAAGGCTTCCGCAGGGTTGGCGCCCAGCTGGTTCGCCATCGCCGCATAAACCAGCCATGCCAGCGGCAACAGGCACAACACAAACACCACCGGTTTGGCGACGGGGTGGAGCAACAGTTTTCGCATCGCGATTCAAGAGCCATCTTGGCCTCGCACACCGCCAATGACGGCAACAAGGCCCAAGCGATCAGTAGAACTTCTTGAGGTCCATGCCCGCGTAAAGCTGGCCGACCTGGGCTTCGTAGCCGTTGAACATCAGCGTCTTGCGCTTCTTGGCAAACAAGCCGTCTTCACCAATGCGCCGCTCGGTCGCCTGGCTCCAGCGGGGGTGGTCCACATTGGGGTTCACGTTGGAATAGAACCCGTACTCCTGCTGGGCCGCCTTGTTCCACGCGGTGCCTGGCTCCTTCTCGACAAAACGGATCTTCACAATGCTCTTGGCACTCTTGAAGCCGTACTTCCATGGCACCACCAGACGCACCGGCGCGCCGTTCTGATTGGGCAGCACTTCACCGTACATGCCAAAGGCCAGCAAGGTCAGCGGGTGCATGGCCTCGTCCATGCGCAGGCCTTCCACATAAGGCCAGTCCAGCACACGCGAGCCGACGAAGGGCATGGTGGCCTTGTCGGCCAGGGTCACGAACTCTACGTACTTGGCACTGCCCTGGGGCTCCACCCGCTTGATCAGCTCAGCCAGCGAGTACCCCACCCACGGAATGACCATGGACCAGCCTTCCACACAGCGCAAGCGGTAGATGCGTTCTTCCTGCGCGCTGAGCTTGATCAGGTCTTCAATGCCGTACTTGCCGGGCTTCTTGACCAGGCCCTCGACCTCCACCGTCCATGGGCTGGTCTTGAGGGTGTGCGCATTGCGGGCTGGGTCGGCCTTGTCGGTGCCAAATTCGTAGAAGTTGTTGTAGGTGCTCGCGTCCTTGTAGTCCGTGAGCTTCTCCATGGAGACCGCGCCCGCCACTGCCGACTTGGCACCCACCAAAGGCGCCAGCTTGCCGGGACGCGTGACCGCCACCTGCTGCGCCAGGGCCTCCCGGCTTGCCCAGGCCGCCATGGCTGCACCGGCAGCGCCGCCCGCCATCAGCTTGAGCATCTGGCGGCGGTCTTCATAGACCGAGCGGGGGGTGATGTCGGAGGAGTGCGGGTGGTTGAAACCCGAATCGCGCGAGGGGATCAGCATGGTGGCTCCGGTCATGTGGGGGTGAAACAGCTGCAGCGGTAGAGCAGAACAACTGCTAGTTCGTTCCCTGGACCACTCAGGTTACACCGAAGACGCAATAGTTGCTGTGCGCCTGCGAATGCCCGACATGCCCCCGCGCCTGTTGAAGATCCGACAGGGATCGTCAACAGCGCTCGCACTCTCAGAGCGTGCCGTAGCTGTGCAGGCCGCTCAGGAACATGTTGACACCCAGGAACGCGAAGGTCGTCACCGCCAGGCCCACCAGCGCCCACCAGGCGGACACCGTGCCGCGCAAGCCCTTCATGAGCCGCATGTGCAGCCACGCGGCGTAGTTGAGCCAGACGATCAGTGCCCAGGTTTCCTTGGGGTCCCAGCTCCAGTAGCCGCCCCAGGCCTCAGCAGCCCACAGCGCGCCCAGCACCGTGGCGATGGTGAAGAAGGCAAAGCCCACGGCGATGGACTTGTACATCACGTCATCCAGGATCTCGAACGAGGGCAGGCGCGCCGCGATGCGCTTGCGCCCCAGCAGGATGCCCGCCACGATCAGTGCCGAAATGCCAAAGTACACCATCCAGTAGCTGCCGCCGTTTTCCGTCGCCCCCTGGCGGAACACGATGGGCTCGAAACACAGCACCACGCCCAGCAACCACAGCGGCGCCAGCTTGTACCAGCGGGTTTCCGTGGCCTGCTGCTTGATGAGGTAGGCAAACGCCACCATGGCCGACAGCGCAAACGTGCCATAGCCGATGAAATTGGCAGGCACGTGCAGCTTCATCCACCAGCTCTTGAGTGCAGGCACCAGCGGCTGGATCTCATGCGCCTCGCGCACCACGGTGTACCAGAGCAAAAAGCCCACGGCGGCACTGACCACCAGCATCACAAAGCCGCCCAGCGCGCGCGTGTCGTACTGCTGCTCGTAGTACAGATAGAACGCAGCCGTCATCCAGCAGAACAGCACGAACACTTCGTACAGGTTGCTGACCGGGATGTGGCCGATGTCCGGGCCGATCAGGTAGCTTTCGTACCAGCGCACCAGCGTGCCGATGAGCGCCATCGCCACCGCCACCCAGGCGATGCGCGAGCCCAGCATGCTCATCGTCTTGCCTTCGCCACGCGCAAACATGCCCACCCAGTAAAACGCCGTGCTGATGAAAAACAGCATGCTCATCCACAGGATGGCCGACTGGCTGGACAGGAAATACTTGAGGCCGAACACCGTGTCGGCCCGCGCCAGGCTGCCCGCCCCGTCCTGCTGGTACAGGCCAATGGCCATGAGCGCCACCGCTGCCACCACCAGCATCAGCACGCGCAGCGGGCGCCAGAACCAGCCCAGCCAGATGGTGCAAGGGATGGCCCCCAGCAAAATGCCTTTTTCATAGACGTCCATGAAGGCGCCGTAGCGCTGCAGCGCATACAGCCCGCCCACGGCCACGATGGCGGCAAACAGCCAGTCCAACCCGTTGCGGCGAGCGAAGAACCCCTCGTTCAGGGTGATCGTGGTAGCGGTCGAGGAAGAAGTGGCGGTGTTCATGGGGTGCCTTCGCGGGGCGACGCCCCGATCAGTTTTTGTGCGAGCTGGACAAACTCCCGGTCGCCGTCCATGGTCTTGCGGTTGGTGGACAGAGCCATGGTGGCCTGCGTACGGCCATCCTGCGGCGCCACCCAGACCCATACGCGCCGCTCGCGCACGTAGAGCATGGCAAAAACGCCCAGGATCAGCAAGGCACAGCCCAGATAGACAACATTCTTGCCAGGGGCTCGCGCCACCTGGAACACGCTGGCCTGCACCTGGGTGAAGTCCTTGAGTTCAAACGCCAGGGGCGCTGGGTAGATCTGCGCATCGCTGAGCGAGAGCACGGCCTGGGTCATGAAACCCCGGGTCTGATCGTCCTGCGGCAGCGGCGGCAGGCCTTCGCGCTGGCGGGACAGCTGGGCCAGCTCGAACAGCGTGCCGTTCAGAATGCGCACCAGCACTTCGCCCGCACGCGCGCGCTCTGCCTCGGGCACATTGGCTTCCATGAAGTCCGACACGGCCTGCAGCCCGCCCGTGGGCTTGCCATCGACCACGCCACGCCCAGCGAACAACGCGAGTGCACGCACTGCGGACTGCTGCAGTTGCTCGGCCAGGTCGGGGCGCGAAGCGTCCATGGCCTGCGAGACATAGCGGCGCACCGCCTGCTCCCGGGCCTGGGGGTCGGCCAGGGCGGCCTTCATGCGCATGAAACCGTCCATGCTGCCCTTGTCGTCGGCCGGTACCCGCAGGTAGCGGAAGAGCTCTGCCGGGGACTCGCGCACTCCCAGCAGGAACACCGGCACGCCGTCGCCGGTGTCCACCGGTAGCATGTAGTTGTGGAACTCGCGTGCCTGCCCGGCCGCATCACGCAGCTTGTAGCTCACGCTGGGGCCGACGTTGCGCAGTTCTTTCTTGGTGACGGTTTTGTTGGCGGCGCCCAGGCGCGATTCCACCGATTCACGCAGGTCCACCTTGCGCACGTCTGCACCGCTGTCGCCCGGGCCCGCACCGCCAAAATTTTCGACGTTGATGGTGCGCAGCGCCGTGAACTCCAGCGTCAGCGTGTCGCTGCCGGGGCCACCGCCCTTGTTGGTGAGCTGCGTGGAATTGCCCACCACCCCTTCGACATCGAAAGGCTTGGCCCCCGCCACCATGGGCACGGCACGCAGCTTGAGGTGCGAGCCGCCGTCGTCAAAGCTCGACTGGTAGATCTCGATGCCCTTGTAGCTGGCCGGGTGGTTCACCTCGACGCGGGCGGGCGTCTTCTCGCCCGTGGCCTTGTCGTGGATGATGATCTCGCTGGCGAACAGCTTGGGCATGCCGGTGGAGTAGTGCTCCACGATGAATTTCTTGAGCTCGATCGCGAACGGCAGGTCCTGCAGCAGCACGCCGTCGGACTGGCTCAGGATGGCGGTGCTCGACTGCGTGCCCTCGGCCACCAGCAGGTTGCCCCGGAAGGTGGGGTTGCGCTCGGACAGGCGGTGCTCGGGCTTCACATCGGCGATCAACCCGCCCCCGGTGTAGACCGACTTGCCGCCCAGCAGCATCTGCGCCCGCACGATGAGGTCGCCGTCCAGCAGGCCGCCCACACACACCAGCACGATGGCGCTGTGCGCTGCGATGTAACCGATCTTGTTGGCAGCACCCGCCTTGGCCGCCACCATCCAGCCGGTGCCTGGGCCGGCGGCCGTGTCGCGCTGCTGCAGGCGCACCTTCCACCCGCCACCCGCGAGCAGCGTGCCGATGCGGCGGGCCTCGGCCTCGGCCGATTCAGGCAGATCGGCCTGCGCCTTGTGGTGAAACGCCTTGAGGCTCTGCTCGCGGATGTTTTCCTTGTAGGCCTTGAGGTCCGCCAGAATCTTGGGCGTGTTGCGGGCAATGCACAGCGAGGTGCTGATCACCAGGAACGCCAGGATCAGCAGGAACCACCAGGCGCTGTACACCGCGTTGAGCTGGATGGCGCCGAACAGCTCGGCCCAGAACGGCCCGAACTGGTTGACGTAATTGGTCGCCGGTTCGTGCTGCTTGAGCACCGTGCCGATGACCGAGGCGATGCAGATCACCGTCAGCAGCGAGATGGCGAACCGCATCGAAGACAGCAGTTCGACCCCGGCGCGCAGGGCCTGGGAGCCGGACTTCATGCGAAGGCCCTGGGTGTTGTCGGACATGGGTGGAAGCGGTGTCTGCGAAGCGCGAAAGAAAAAGGGCGGGACCATCGCTGCGATGGACCCGCCCTTTTTGGGGTTGTTATTGGCGGTAGGTTCCGTGCCGCCCGGTCAATCAGGCCGGGCCATGACAAATATCAAGCAATCAATCAATCAACGCAGGCCGGCGATGTAGTCCGCCACGGCCTTGATTTCCTTGTCGTTGAGCTTGGCGGCCACCTGGGTCATCTGGATGCTGTTGGCGCGCGAGCCGTCGCGGAACATGTTCAGCTGCGACACCGTGTAGTCGGCGTGCTGGCCCGACAGGCGGGGGTACTGTGCAGGGATGCCAGCGCCGTTGGGGCTGTGGCAGCCAGCGCAGGCGGCGATCTGGCGGTCGGCAATGCCGCCGCGGTAGATGCGTTCACCCATGGCCACCAGGTCCTTGTCCTTGGCAAAGCCGGCCTTGGCGGGCTTGGAGGTGAGCCAGTAGGCGATGTTGCGCATGTCGTCGTCCGACAGGGCCGTGGCAAAGCCCTTCATGATGGCGTTGTTGCGCTTGCCGGACTTGAACTCCTGCAGCTGCTTGACCAGGTATTCCGGGTGTTGCTGCGACAGCTTGGGGTTGGCCGCGATGGCCGAGTTGCCGTCTGCGCCGTGGCAGGCCGCACACACCGCGGTGAAGCTGGCCTCGCCCTTGACGAGATCCGGCTTGGCCACTTTGGGTGCATCACCCGCTGCAAAGGCCGAGAAAACAGGTGCTGCCAGTGCGGCAGCCGTCAGCAATGAGGCGAGCAACTTCATATCGAGGGTGTGTGTTTATGTGCGCAAAACTTCGCGATTCTACAATGATGGTTCTTTCTCTCCCAACTCCCCATGACGACACCCCCCTCTGCGCCAGTTGCTGGCTCTCTCCCGCCCGCACCTGACGCCAAAATCGCCATGGGCTGGATGCACACCGCCAGGTTCCTGACCACGGCGGCGCAACTGCACCACCTGCCGCCCATCGACGTGCCCGAAATCGCTTTCGTGGGCCGTTCCAACGCGGGCAAATCCACCTGCATCAACACCCTCACCCAGCAAAAGCAGCTGGCATTTGCCTCCAAGAAGCCGGGGCGCACCCAGCACATCAACCTGTTCTCGCTGGGCAAACAAGGGGTGATGGACGCCGTGCTGGCCGACCTGCCCGGCTATGGCTACGCCGCCGTGTCGCGCTCGGACAAGGTGCGCTGGCAGCAAGTGATGGTGAATTACCTGGTCAGCCGCCCCGGCCTTACGGGCATCGTGCTGCTGTGCGACCCCCGCCTGGGCTTGACCGAGCTGGACGAGGCGCTGCTCGAAGTGGTGCGCCCGCGCGTGGAGCAGGGCCTCAAGTTCCTCATCGTGCTGACCAAGGCCGACAAGCTCACACGCGCCGAACAGGCCAAGGTGCTGTCGATTACGCGACTGCACGCCGGTGGCGGCGAGGTGAAGATGTTCTCGGCCCTCAAAAAGCAAGGGGTGGATGAAGTGGCCCAGCTGCTGTGGCAGTGGGCGCACCCGGTGCAACCCCTCGCCGAAGAGCCCCCTGCGGCTGCGGACAGCAGCAGCCCCGCCCAGCCATCGCCCACCGGCGAATCCGATCCCAACTAGCCGCAAGCGCAATCGAATCATGCGCTGGGAGCTACAAAATGCATAGCGCCATGATCCAAGATTGCCCTGTTGACCTCCCCCACGGAATCACCCTGCACTGCCGCGTGAGCGGCACCCCCGGGCGCCCGGTGCTGTTGTTTCTGCACGGGTTCCCCGAGGGGGCCTTCATCTGGGACGAACTGCTGCTGCACTTTGCCCGCCCCGAAAACGGCGGCTACCGCTGCGTGGCGCCCTACCTGCGAGGGTTTGGCCCCTCCAGCAGCCCGCAGGCGGTGGACGCGTACCGCGCCAAGCACCTGGTGCAGGACCTGGTGGCATTGATTGCCCACGAATGCCCCGGCAGCGCGCTGGAATGCATGATTGCGCATGACTGGGGCGGCGCAGTGGCGTGGAACCTGGCCAACCAGCAGCCCCAGCTGATGAAGCGCCTGGCCATCATCAACTCGCCCCACCCCGGCGCGTTTGTGCGCGAGCTGTCGCACAACGCCGCCCAGCAGGCGGGCAGCCAGTACATGCACTTCCTGTGCAGGCCCGATGCCGAGGCCCTGCTGGCCGAAGACGACTTCCGCCGCCTGTTCGCCTTTTTCAACGCCCAGGACGGCAGCGCCCCCGCATGGCTGACCGACGAGGTGCGCGCCCAGTACCGCGGCCTGTGGCAGCAGGGCCTGCAGGGTGCCTGCAACTACTATCGCGCCAGCCCCATCCGCCCGCCGCGCGAGGGCGACCCCGGCGCCCAGGCCATCACCCTGCCCGAGTCGATGTTGACGGTGGATGTGCCCACGCTGGTGCTGTGGGGCATGGACGACCCGGCCCTGCTGCCCGGCCTGCTCGACGGCCTGCCCGGCTGGATCCCCCGGCTGCAGGTCCAGCAGGTGGAGCAGGCATCGCACTGGATCGTGCACGAGCACCCCGAGCGCGTGGCCATGGAACTGCAGCGTTTTTTGCTATCCAAATAATAGCTATCAGCGCATGATGCACTAGCGCATCAGGCCATTTTTGCTGATATTTCAGCGGGAATACACCGAGGGCTCGCCCTCCGGGCGGGTCTTGAAGCGTTTGTGCACCCAGTAGTACTGCTCGGGCATGGTGTCGATCACGGCCTGCAGTTCGCGGTTCATGCGGGCGGTGTCGGCCTCGGCATCGTCGGTGGGGTAGTTGGCCCAGGCTGGCGAGACCTCGGCCACGTACCCGGTGGGCGTCATGCGCGAATACACGCCCACCACCTTGGCGCGGCCCAGCCGCGCAAACCGCGACAGCGACGGAATGGTGGCCGCCGTCACGCCGTAGAACGGCACAAACACCGAATCATTGCGGCCGTAGTCCATGTCGGGCAGCAGGTACAGCAGGCCGCCCTTGCGCAGGTTGGCGATGATGGGTTTGACGCCGTCCGAACGGTTGAGCATGCGCACATCGCCAAAACGCTGGCGCCCGGCCATGAACCAGGCATCCACCGCCGGATCGGGGTGGGTGGCAAAGATGGAGGTGAATGCACGGCTGCTGCGCAGCGGCAAGGCCAGCCCGCCCGCGTCCATGCCGTAGAAATGCGGCGCAAACAAAATGGTGGGCGTGTCGCCTTCCAGTTCGTGCACCGCGCCCGTCAGGCGCACGCGCTGCTCCACCACCGAACGCGGCGCGGCCCACAGCCAGCTGCGGTCCAGCCAGGTCTGGCAGAACGCGACAAAGCTGGCCCGCGCCACGGCGCGGCGGCGCGCCTCGGTCCAGTCAGGAAAACACAGCGCCAGATTGCGCAGCGCCACCTTGCGGCGGGGCGCCACCAGCACAAATGCCACCTGCCCCAGCAGCCAGCCCATGCCGCGCAACACCGGCAACGGCAGCAGCGCCAGCACCCGCATGAACCCCACGCCCAGACGCCCTGTGAGGCCCTTCATGCTGCGCCCCCAGCGGCAGGCTGCGCCGCAGCAGCCTCGCCACGCGGCTGCTTGTAGCGGCCGTAGCCCCACAGGTATTGCTCGGGGCACTGGCGGATGAGATGTTCCATGGCCTGGTTGATTTGCAGCACGGCCTGGTCCATGTCGGCAGACAGCGGCGCGGAAAGCGGCTCGAAATGCGTGACGTAGCCACGCCCCCAGGGCAGGCGCTCGCAACGCGCCAGCACCACGGCCGCGCCGGTCTGCTGCGCCAGGCGCACGGCCAGCGTCATGGTGTAGGCGTCGCGCCCAAAAAAAGGTGCCCACTGCCCCTGCCCCTCGGGCGGCACCTGGTCAGGCAGCAGACCCACGGCCTCGCCCCGGCGCAGGGCCTTGATCATCTGGCGCACGCCAGCCAGCGTGGTGGGTACGGCCAGCATGCCAGGGCGGTTGCGTGCGGTCTCCATCACCTTGGCCAGCCAGGCCTGGCGCGCCGGGCGGTACAGCACGGTGATGGGGCCACGCTCCGCGCTCCAGCGCCGCGCGGCGGCCTGGGCCGAAAGCTCAAAACACCCCTGGTGCGGTGTCAGAAACACGATGCCGCGACCGGCGGCGTAGGCCTGCTCCACACAGGCTTCGCCCGTGAGTGCGCAGGGCATGGTCGCGCCCATCCACAGGCGCGGCAGCTCGGCCACCATGCGGCCCGCATGGGCCACGGCGGCCCGCACCGCACCAAACGAATAACCCGCCAACGCCGAGTTGGCAAGGAACCGGCGCCGGTAGGTGGGAGACGCCACAAACGCCACCCAGCCCATGGCCGCGCCCATGATGTGGAGCAACCACAGTGGAAATACGGAAAAGAATCGAAAGACGACTGGCATTAAAATAGAGGGGTCGCTGAGTTAAATGAGCAACTTGCAGGGCGACGTTAAAAAAATCTGCTAAAGCGTTCGCCAAAGCTCCTTCGGGGTGAGGGCAACGCCCCAAATGCCGGAACACAGGAGTTTATTCAAATGGCGAACGACTTTCTCTTTACCTCGGAATCCGTCTCCGAAGGCCACCCCGACAAGGTGGCCGACCAGATCTCGGACGCGATTCTCGATGCGATCTTCAAGCAGGACCCCCGCTCGCGCGTCGCCGCCGAAACGCTGACCAACACCGGCCTTGTGGTGCTGGCGGGCGAGATCACCACCAACGCCCATGTGGACTACATCCAGGTGGCGCGCGACACCATCAAGCGCATCGGCTACGACAACACCGACTACGGCATCGACTATCGTGGCTGCGCCGTGCTGGTGGCCTACGACAAGCAGTCCAACGACATCGCCCAGGGCGTGGACCACGCGAGCGACGACCACCTGAACACCGGCGCCGGCGACCAGGGCCTGATGTTCGGCTACGCCTGCGACGAGACGCCCGAGCTGATGCCCGCGCCCATCTACTACGCGCACCGCCTTGTGGAGCGTCAGGCCCAGCTGCGCAAGGATGGCCGCCTGCCCTTCCTGCGCCCCGACGCCAAGTCGCAAGTGACGATGCGCTACGTGGACGGAAAGCCCCACAGCATCGACACCGTGGTGCTCTCCACCCAGCACCACCCAGACCAGAGCGAGACCCAAACCAAGATGAAGGCCTCGTTCACCGAAGCCATCATCGAAGAGATCATCAAGCCCGTGCTGCCCAAGGAGTGGATCCAGAACACGCGCTACCTGATCAACCCCACCGGCCGCTTTGTCATTGGCGGCCCACAAGGCGACTGTGGCCTGACCGGCCGCAAGATCATCGTGGACACCTACGGCGGTGCCTGCCCCCACGGCGGCGGCGCATTCAGCGGCAAGGACCCAACGAAGGTGGACCGCTCGGCCGCCTACGCCGCCCGCTACGTGGCCAAGAACATCGTGGCCGCCGGCCTGGCCCGCCAGTGCCAGATCCAGGTGGCCTACGCGATTGGCGTGGCTGAGCCGATGAACATCACGGTCTACACCGAAGGCACAGGCGTGATCCCCGACGACCAGATCGCCCAACTGGTGCGCGCGCACTTCGACCTGCGCCCCAAGGGCATCATCCAGATGCTGGACCTGCTGCGCCCCATCTACGAAAAGACCGCCGCCTATGGCCACTTCGGCCGCGAAGAACCCGAGTTCAGCTGGGAGCGTACGGATAAGGCTGCCGCACTGCGTGCGGCAGCAGGGCTATAAGCCCTCCGCGCATCGCGCAGCTTTCCGTACGTGGACGAAGCTCATATCGCGCAGCGATGTGAACGGAGACCATAAAGACCGTCAGAGCCGCCCCGCCTACCAAGCCGCAGCGCCCCGCGTTGCGGCTTTTCTTTTGGCGCGTCACTTCCGCCCGCCAGCGGCGCTCTCCTACACCCGCCGCCCGCCTGCACCGACGGGGCGCACCACCGCCCCCCGGTATCGTTCCTGCACACCTTCCGCAGCCCCGCGCTGCCTCAACATCCACTGCAAGGAGCGCCCCCCATGCTGAAGTACGCGATCATTTTTGCCCTGATTTCCCTTGTGGCCGGGGCCCTCGGTTTCAGCGGGGTTGCTGCGGGCGCGGCAGGCATCGCCAAGGTGCTGTTTGTGCTGTTCCTGGTGATCGCCGTGGTGTTTGTGGTGCTCGCCGCCATCGGCGTGGGCGCCGCACGCAAGGTGCTCAAGTAAGGCCACGCGCCGCCATCAACGCCACTGCCCAACGCACAGCCCACCATGACCAACACCACCAACATCTTTGAAGCCCTGCGCGAGAGCCACGAGCGCCAGCGCGCGCTGTACAGCGCACTCACCGACACCAGCGGCGACACGCCCGAGCGGCGCGATCTGTTCGATCAGCTCAAGAAGGAACTTGCCGCACACGCCCAAGCCGAGGACCGCCACTTCTATGTGCCGCTGATGGCGCACGATGCAGGCATCGATCTGTCGCGCCACGCCATTTCCGAGCACCACCAGATCGATGAACTGGTGGAATCGCTCGAAGAAACCGAGCCCTCCAGCCCTGCGTGGCTGCCGCTGGCCAAGAAGCTGGCCGAGAAGGTGGAACACCACCTGAAAGAAGAAGAACACCGTTTCTTCCAGATGGCGGGCAAGCTGCTGACGGACCAGCAGAAGACCGCGCTGGCAGCCGATTACCGGGCGGACTACGAAGAAGCCCTGGCCGCCACGGCCTGAAGCCATCTATCCAACGGCTTCTTCGGCGCGCACCACGCAATTGCGACCGCTGGATTTGGCCTTGTACAGCGCCGTGTCCGCGCGCTTGATGAGCGCGTGGCTGTCTTCCTTGTGGTCCCAGGTGGCCACGCCAAAGCTGGCGCTCACATGGCCCACCGCATCAAAGGGCGCGCCTGCGATGCGCGCGCGCACCGCCTCGGCCATGGCCATGGCGGCATCCACCGGGGTTTCCTTGAGCAGGATGATGAACTCCTCGCCCCCGAAGCGCGCGGCACAGTCGGATGAGCGCAGCAGCTCGCGCACGCGCAGCGCCGTGTTCTTCAGCACCACATCGCCCGAGTCATGCCCGAAGGTGTCATTGATGCGCTTGAAGAAGTCGATGTCGAACATCACCACCGACAGCTGGCTCTTCTTGACCCGCGTCTCCGCCATCTCGGCCTCCAGCCGCTCGAAGAACCGGCGACGGTTGACCAGGTCGGCGAGGAAGTCCTTGGTGGCCAGGTCTTCCAGCTTGCTGTTCAGCCGCGCCATGGGCTCGATCACCAGCGACGACAGCGACAGGTTGAGCACGACAAACAGCAACACAAAGCTGCCCACCAGCGCCGTCATGACGGTGTTGAACGTCTGGCGCGCCTTCTCCAGCGGGAAGTACATCGGCACCTTCACCACCTGGATGCCCACGGTTTCGTTCATGCCCCAGCCAAAGCCGTTCCTGTCGCCGTAGACCTTGAGCATGGTGGGGGGCGCCACGGCGGGCGTGCTGTGGCAGGCCATGCACTGGTGCTGCTTGATGGTGATGGGGCGGGCCACGTACATAGCACGGTGCATGCCCTCGCCCACCTCGCCCGTCACTTCCTTCTTGAGGTCGGCGCGGCCTTCGCGGAAGTCGCTGATGATGCGCTCTTCCCATTCGTTGGCGTGGTCTCGCAGATTGGTGGGGTTGAGCACGGCCTCCTTGTACTCGTAGCCGGGAAACCGGTTCTGCAGCCGTCGCAGCGTCTCGGTGGCGGCATAGGCGGGCACGGTCTGCGGCAGGAATTTCTCGGCCAGCGTGACGTCCAGGTGCGGCTTGACCAGCTCGGTGGTGTAGTCGCGAATCGCCATGGCAGCGTGCATCATGATCTGCGAGTTGTGCTGCACCTCCTCAATGGCCGATTGCTGCAGGAAGCGGTGCACATACGCGCCCGCGCCCAGCACTGCCAGCAGCAGCACGCCCGCCAGCACCAGGTTGAATTTGAGCCGCAACGACATGGATCTCCCTCGGTGGCCCGCACACGGCGGGCCTGTTATTGGAGGTGCGGACAGGCCACAGCGGGCGCAGTCCCCCAGGTTCACACAGGTGGGCTTGCACGCCGCATCGCCGGAGTGGCGCGGGGAAAGCACAGGGGCAGCGGTGGAAAACCGCCTTGCCCAGCGTGCAAGCGGCGCATTGTCACCACGTTTGCGGGACCAGGTCCACCCATTTTTTGCCAGCACCTGGTGCATGCCGCCGCACAGTCCGGCGCATGACGGTCCAGGGCACTATGGGGGCTGGCAGCCCG
>DATLGV010000315.1:0-3072 GCA_035540275.1 Acidovorax sp.
GTCGTGCGGTGTGCAGCGCCCTTGCCGGGCCAGGTGCTCGGCCAGGGTGAGGCCCGGCACGTACTCAAAAACGATGTACGGTTGCGCGCCCTGCACGTCGGCCTCGAACACCGGCACGATGCAGGGGTGGGCCAGACGCCCCACATGGCGGGCCTCGCGCAGCCACTGCTCCAGCACCGACGGGTCCTGGTCCTGCATGGGGCGCATGAGCTTGATGGCCACCTCGCGCTGCAGGCGCGGGTCCAGCGCCAGCCACACGCTGGCCTGCGCGCCCCGGCCCAGCTGCTTCTTGAGCTCAAACCTGCCCAGCGAGGCGGGAGGTTGGTCACTGGATCCGAACGCCCATCGTCTGGCGGTGGAAAGCGGGGCAAAATCGGTCATGGTGCGGGGTAGCAAAACAGGCGCCGCACGGTGTGGCGCCCCGGTACCCACATCTTATGCCTGCGCCAGCCCGGTAAAAGCAGTGATTCCCCTGTCCCGATCACTTTCCGCCCGATGACCACCACCCACCTGCTGTACCTGCACGGCTTTCGATCGTCCCCCTCCTCGGCCAAGGCCCGCCAGACTGCGGCCCATGTGGCAGCGCACCACCCATCCGTCACCTTCTGGTGCCCCCAGTTGCCGCCCTCGCCCCGGGCCGCGATGGCGCTGGTGGCGCAGGGCACTGCCGGCTGGCCCCGCCAATCCATGGCCGTGATCGGCTCGTCGCTGGGCGGGTTTTACGCCAGCTGGGTGGCACAGCAGGCGTGCTGCCCCAGCGTGACGCTCAACCCCGCCGTGGACCCGGCGCGCGACCTGGCCCGCCACATCGGCGCGCAGACCAGCTGGCACGACCCGAGCGAGCGGTTTTATTTTCTGCCGGAGTACATCGGCGAGCTGCAGGCCCTGGACATGCGCGGTCGCCCTCCCGCCGCCCCGGAGCTTGCCATCATCGCCCAAGGCGACGAGGTGCTGGACTGGCGCGAAATGGTGGGGCGCTACCCCCAGGCCAAGCAGGTGGTGCTGGAGGGGGGCGAACATGCGCTGGTCAGCTATGGGGACTACCTGCCGCTGGTGGCAGCGTTCCTGGATCTGGGCTGAGCGCAAGGGCCGCGCCTGAACCGGAAGGGGCAAGACCCGGTCAAGGCGCCCGCGACGCCCTGGCAGAGGCGCTTCTCCAGCGCCCATATTCTGTGGGATAGGCAATCCGGTAGCGCTTCATATGAAACGCCGCCTCATCGTCACGCCCCAGCAGCACGGCGCTTTCGATGACCGCCTCGATGACACGGGGCTCCGGGGAGAAGTGCAGCAGCTCGGTGGCCAGGACATGCATCTGGGGCGCCGTCTCCTGGGTCAGGGGCGTCGTAGACAGGAGCGCAAAAGCAACCTGGTCCGAGAAAAACGGGGTGTTGGACACTTTGGCCACGGTATCCGCACGGTAAGCCAATGGCCGCAACACGACCGGACGGTAAAGCATGCTGACCCGGTAATAGTCCCACACGACCACCCCGCCCAGGACCGCGGCGCCTGCCAACGCCATCACAGCCCCCGCCCTGGCGGCTGGCAAAGCCGCCCAGCGCGGCAGCGACCCTCGCCACAGCAAGGCCACGGCCAGGACGGTCACCCACTGAAACGGGCCGTACCACAGAGGAAACTCCAGCAGACTGTGCACACCCACGATGGCCAGAATCCCCCAGGCCAACTGGCGCACCGGGTCCGTCTCGCGCCAGGGCCTTGCGTGCACCACCCAGACACCCACCGCTGTGCATGCCAGCACCGCCACAGGCAGACCCAGCTCCACGGCGAGGTGCAAAGGCAAATTGTGGGCATTGTCCAGCAGCACGCAGAACCGCTCTCCGGGGAACAGGGTGATGTAGTGCGCGTAGTCCAGCTCGCCCCAACCCCAACCCAGCCATGGTCGTTGCGCGATGAGATAAAGCACGTTCCGCCAGAGAACGCCGCGGCCGTTACAGGCTTGCTCGTCTCCCAAAAAGCGTGAAAACAGGCCGTCGGTGGCGAACCCGGTCCAGTCCAGCAGCAAGCGGGGCAGCAGCCAGGCCGCCACTGCGTAGAGCAGGATGCCTGTCAGACACAGCCCCAGGGCCACGCGGCCACAACGGGCGCGCCACAGCACCAGCAGACCCAGCACCAGCAGCCACTGCACTGCCCCGGTGCGTGATGCCGTGGCTGCAGCCCCGGTCGCCAGCAGCGCCATCCCCCACGCCAGCAACATGCCAGCGATCCAGGAAGGCCAGCGCCGCCCCCCGCCCGGCGGTGCCTGCAGCATCAACGCCGTCTTGTCCTCCGCCTCCAGCCGCGCCTGGATCTGCGACAGCATCCACAACAGGGCCCATACACCGAGGCTCAACAAGGACGCCTGCTGGTTGCGCTGGCGCAGATTGCCGATCGCCTGACCCGGCGTGGAGGCCTGCACCCAGGGCGCCAGCCCCACGTCTCCGCCAAAATACTGCACCAGTCCGATGAGGCTGCCCAGCAGTGCCGCCAGCAAAAGTCCCCAGGCCAACTGCGTGGCCATGAAACCCCGTCCACGCCCACCGCCCGCATTGCCCGGCGCGCGCACCAGCCACAGCAGCAAAAGCAGCAGGCCGCACCACCAAGAGACCATCAGCGGCCAGAAATTGGCGTTGGGAGGCTGTGTGTACCCAAAAACAAAGGGGAGCGTCAGGGCCAGCAAAAAGAACGGCGCGGCAACAGCGTCAAAAAGCATGAGACTCGTGGGGTCGATACGGTTGCAGCGAACAGGCTGCGCCGCCAAGGTGGTGAGCATCATAGGGGTTGACCGACTCCGCCCCAGGAAGCAGCGGACAGGGGCTCAAGCGCCCGAAGCAGGCGATGAAACCCAAGGTGCGCAGGCGCCCATGGGACAATCGCCGCCATGCACGCATTGTTTGAAGAAGCCGGCAAATTTCTCGCCGGCCGTATCCTGTCCGAAGCCGATACCTCCGCCCAAGTGGAGCTGGACTCGGGCAAACGGGTCAAGGTCAAGGCCGCCCACATCCTCCTGAAGTTCGAAAAACCCGCCCCGGCCGAACTCATCGCCCAGGCCCAGGCCGTGGCCGAGACCATCGAGCT
>DATLGV010000316.1:0-1728 GCA_035540275.1 Acidovorax sp.
GCTGGGCCCGCGCGGTGACAGCGTGACGCTGGTGCAGATCGACTGGACCTACCGCACCGACAGCGGCGCCACCTGGCAGACGCCCGCGCCCACCTCCATCCTCAACGCCCGCCCGGCCCCGGTGCAAGACCTGTTCGACACCGGTGGCCCGGTGGTGCGCATGCAGCGCAACCTGGCCGCCGAGGCCGATGCCATGGACCGTGTGTGGGACCTGGGCCTGACCCCCGTGGACGCCAAAAACCTGCAGTGGCGTCACCGCGCCGCCGCGTCCACCCTGGGCCCTGTGTGGACCCTGGCGCAAGAGGCGCACTTTGGCGACTTCTGGGCCGACGTGGTGCCCCAGTTGCGCGCCGAAGGCTGGAGCGTGGTGGTGCACCCCGGCTTCGCGCACGAAAGCGTGCCCGTGTTGCGCTGGAAGCTGCTGATTGCCCCCGACACCGGCGAGCTGCTGGGCAAGGAAGTGGACGGGCCGCTGGCCCCGCGCGAGCGCCCCGTGCAAAAGCTCATGCTGCCCGAACGCGAGGGCGCCTGGCTTCTGAGCCTGGGTATCGAGATCGACGGGCAGACGCTGGACCTGGCCCCCCTGCTGGCCGACCTGCTGCGCCGCGACGCCCGCTGGCTCAACGCGCGGCAGATGGCCGCCATTGACGACATCGCCATCATTTCGTTGCGTGCGCCCGGCGGCAAGCGCATCGACGCACCGGCCGGGCCACTCAAGGCCATCGTGGGCGCCATGGTGGACCTGCTGACCGACCCCACCCGAAAGCAACTGAAGGATGGCGACCCGCTGCGCCTGCGCGCCTGGGAGGCCCGCCGCATTGAGGCCCTGCGCGCAGGGCTGGTGCAGGCGCACCGCGTGGGCACGGTGAACGGCTGGAGCAACGACTGGCAGCTGCAGGGCGATGTGGGTTTGGCCCAGCTCGCCAAGCGCCTGCGCTCTATCGGCACGCCCCAGCCCGTGGCCGCACCGCAGGGCCTGCAAGTGCAACTGCGCCCCTATCAGCTTGAAGGCCTGGCCTGGCTGCAGTACCTGCGCGCCCAGGGCCTGGGCGGCATCCTGGCCGACGACATGGGCCTGGGTAAAACCGCGCAGGCGCTGGCCCATGTGCTGACCGAAAAAGAGGCCGGGCGGCTGAAGCGCCCGGCGCTGGTGGTGCTGCCCACTTCGCTGCTCTTCAACTGGCAGGCCGAGGCCGCGCGCATGGCGCCCAGCCTGCGCGTGCTGGCCCTGCATGGCGCGGACCGAGGCAAACGCTACCTGCACATCGCCGACCATGACCTGGTGCTGACCACCTACCCGCTGCTCTGGCGCGATGTGGAGGCACTGGCCGCGCAGCCGTTTCACCTGCTGATCCTGGACGAAGCCCAGATGGTGAAGAACGCCGGCAGCCGCAGCGCCCGCGCATTGCGCAAGCTGCAGGCACCGCACCTGCTGTGCCTGACGGGCACGCCGCTGGAGAACCACCTGGGCGAGCTGTGGGCGCAGTTCGACTTTTTGATGCCCGGGTTTCTGGGCGATGTGCGCAGCTTCAACGCCCGCTGGCGCAAGCCCATCGAGGAAAACGGCGAAACCCTGCGCGCCCAGCTGCTGTCGCAGCGCGTGCGCCCCTTCATCCTGCGCCGCCGCAAGCAGGACGTGGCCACCGAACTGCCGCCGCGCACAGAGACCATCCTGCGCGTGCAGCTGCAAGGCAAGCAGCGCGAGCTGTACGAGGCCGTGCGTACCAC
>DATLGV010000317.1:0-14169 GCA_035540275.1 Acidovorax sp.
CGAAGTCACCTCCGCATGAGAATCCACCTTGTCATACAGCTCCAGCAGCGATTGAGCATCACCTACCGGGCCATACATTTCGCGTTCGGCATCTTCCACAAGTTTCGCCCCGGCCCTGTTGGCAGGTTTGGTGCAATAGCCGCAAGCACAGTCAGCATGCGGAAATCCGGCCATCTGATCGAAAACGTCAGCGGGTTGCAGCGTCTTGCCACAGGAAGGACAAGCCGGAAAATTCAATGGATTCATGCGTAACTCCTACGTAGTCAAAAAACCACGGTCAGAGCCACAGTCCCCTATGGACGGAGCCAAAAATCGGCCCGATTGGCCTTCGTAATGAGAAGGTCGGGTGTTCGATTCATCTCTCCGGCACCAAATGAAAAGCCCTGATTCGCAAGAGTCAGGGCTTTTTTGTTGGCCGCTCCAGCATTCTGGAGCGCAAAAATGGCAGCTTATGTGTTTGCAAACATCAGCAGGTGATGCAGACTGTTTACCTCTGCCTGCCGCCGCAGGGTGCACCATCAACCGACGACAGGTAGTTCACCACAGTCCCCCATTCCACAACCACCCACCATCATGAGCGTCGAACGCAGAGGCAGCCCAAACCGCCGCACCGGCAAGGATCGCCGCCAGGAAGAAAAAGGTCCACCCACCAATTTCGAGCGGCGCCGGGCGATCGAGGCGCGCCAGCCTGAATTGACAGAGCTACACATGAGCGAGGATGAGCTCAAGGCATTGGGCTTTACGGTCCCCAACAAAGGCAGCCCTCGAAAAGCCGGCTGAGCCTTGCGCTTGGCCCCACGCATGTCTCCCGCGCCGCGCACTGCGGGATGATGCACACGGCGCAAGCTGCGCTTCTAGCCATCCGCGCCGCTGGCCGGCAAGCCGATCAGACGATGGGCCACCATGTCCAGCGCAGGTCTGGCGTGACCTTGTTTGTCCGTCCAGACGCGGGGATTGAGACTGCCAGACAGCGCCACCGAATCGCCGTCGCGCAGTTGGTGAAGAGACGCGCAAAGGCTCGCGTCAAAGGCAATGACGTTGATGAAAAGTACCTCACCATCAGCCGTGCTGGCTCGCAGCTTGGCCAGGGTGTAGGTCTTGCCCGCTTTATCCGTGCGGCGCTCCGCTTCACCGTACAGCCGTCCGGCCACCAGTCCGTCAATCATGAAGGTCTCCGTATTCATCGCGGGCTGTTACTGCGCCCTTGGCGGGGCAGGCATGTCATTAGCGCCTTGCTGATACCGCGCCGCCAAGCCCCCTCCCCCAGCCAGTACTGCAGCATTCCCGGCACCGAAGCGCAGCGCGCCAAGACACAAGCACCACCGTCAGCCAGCAGCCTGGCGTTGCGCAGGACGTCGAACATCGCATCGCGGCCCAGAGCTATTGCCTGGCGCTGCAGCGGCTCCTGCAGCAAGTGATGCAGCTTGCGCGTGCCTATGCGTGGCTGACGCATGCGCTGCTCGCGCACCAACTCCACCACCGCCTGTGCATTCGCCAAGCGATCGGCCTCGCGGCGCCTGCCCTGGTAGTACGCCTGACGGCTGTGGCCCATATGCTGGCAAGCCCTCTTCACGCTCAACCCTGCGATGAGGTTTTGCGCGAGGACTTGCCCAAAGGCTTTTTTACGACGCGCACCCCGTAGTCCTTGCGCAGCACATCGATGACGGCTTCAAACAGCTTGGCCTTCTCCTGCGCCTGTTCGAGCTGCACCTGCAGCGCCTTGATCTGCTGCTCGGGCGTGAGCGGTCCTTTGGTCTTGTCTAACGGCATGGCTGCAGATGATGCCGCAGGACTCCAACCCAGGCGGCCGTGCTTGCGCAGCCACACCAGCACCGTCGAGCGGCCCTGGATGCCGTAGCGCTGCTGCGCCTCTTTGTACGTGAGTTCGCCTTTTTCTACCTGCTCCACCACCGCTAGCTTAAAGGCCAGCGTGTAGTCGCGCTGCGTGCGTTTGATACCTGATTCCATGACACATCTCCCTTGTGAAAGGTCCATGTGTCAACGCTGGGTAGGACGGGTCAGGGAAAGCAAAAAAGCCCAGAACCTTTCGGCTCTGGGCTTTTGCTATCAATGGTCGGCGTGGCGGGATTCGAACTCGCGACCCCTTGCACCCCATGCAAGTGCGCTACCAGGCTGCGCTACACGCCGACAAGACTTAGATTATATGCAGAAAAATGGTCAGTTCAGAGAAAGTAGCGCACGAATTTCAAATAATTCTTGGCGCACCGCGTTGGAGTCCAGGGAGAAGCCCGTTGCGACGATGGAAAGAGCGGGTGGATTGTCCAACAGCATGCTGGGCAACCCGGCGTCCTGCACCATGGCTGACTCCTCGGAGCCGGCGGCGCCTTCTCGCGGTGGATGTGCCAGTTCCTGCAGACGGTTGCGCGCCCCGCTGATGGTGAAGCCCTGGTCGTACAACAGGTCACGGATGCGGCGAATCATCAGCACCTCATGGTGCTGGTAGTAACGCCGGTTGCCACGCCGCTTCATCGGTCGCAACTGCGTGAACTCCTGCTCCCAATAACGCAACACATGGGGCTTGACGCCGCAGAGCTCCGCAACCTCACCAATCGTGAAGTATCGCTTGGCGGGAATGGAAGGGAGGGTGGTGCCCATGAGATGCGAATTCAAACGGGAAAGCTTTCAAGCGTACTGCAGACCAGCCCGCACCGCCAGCCACCAGGAACATCCTGGCAACAGAAACGGCACAAATTCACACAACAGCGGCTGTCTGGATCTGCTCCTTGAGCTTGCTGCTGGCATGAAAGGTCACCACACGGCGCGCCTTGATGGGAATGGCCTCTCCGGTGCGAGGATTGCGCCCGGGACGGGGTGCCTTGGTCCGGATCTGAAAGTTGCCAAACCCCGACAGCTTGACGTCCTTGCCTTCCACCAGGCTTTGGGCGATCAGGTCGAAGAAGGCGTCAATCATGTCCTTGGACTCGCGCTTGTTCAAGCCGATCTGATCGAACAACAGATCTGCCAACTGCGCCTTGGTCAGCGCCGGTGTCTCCAGGCTTTCGACTGCAAATTCGATCATGGTCGGTCGCTCCCTGTGGACATCATCAAACCCGCAGACGGGCGCCCGTGCGCTGCGTCAGCTGCGTGATCACGGATTGCATTGCCGCGTCGATTTCAGCCTCGGTGAGCGTGGCCTCGTCGCGCCCCAGTGTCAGGCGCACGGCCAGGCTCTTTTCACCGGGTGCCAGGCCCCCTGCGGGTGCCTCTTCGCCCGCGCGCAGCGGCTTGGGCCGGTACACGTCGAACAGCACAGCAGAACGCAGCATGCCGCCCGGAACGGCCTGCTCGACCGCGCCCATGATGTCGGCGTGGGTCACACGCTCGGCCACCACCACGGCCAGGTCGCGCTCGACGGCCTGGTGTTTGGTGACGGGCTTGAACTGCGGCACCACGCGCTGCAGTACAGCGTCCAGTTCCAGCTCGAACATCACGGGTGCCTGCGGCAGATCCCACGACTGGCGCCATTGCGGATGCAGTTCGCCCACGAAGCCAATGGCGCGCCCACCCACCAGAACGCGCGCGCAGCGGCCGGGGTGCATGGCGGGGTGGTTGCCGGGCTCGAACGCTGCGCACAAAGGTGCCAGCAGAGTTTCCACGTCGCCCTTCACATCAAAGAAGTCGATGGATTGCTCCTTGCGGCCCCACTGCAGCATGTCGTTCGGGCCATAGGCCAGACCCGACACACGCATGGGCTGGTGAAAGCCTTCCACCGTGGTGTCGGTATTGCGCACGCTGCCATCCCGCAAGAACACGCGGCCCAGTTCAAAAACACGCACCCGCTCGGCCTTGCGGTCGAGGTTGAACTTCAAAACCTGCAGCAAAGAACCCAGCAAGGTCGAGCGCATCACGCTCATCTGGCTGGCAATCGGGTTCAGCAGCTTGATGGGCTGCGGATTGGCGGCCAGCTCATGCTCCCACCGTTCTTCCACAAAACTGAAGTTGATGGTTTCCTGATAGCCCAGCGCTGCCAGCGAGCGGCGCACCGCAAACGGGCTGCGGGTAGCCTCCAGCGCCAGCTTGGGCGTGATGGGAGCCAGAGGTGGAGTGGTCGGCAGGTTGTTGTAGCCGACCATGCGGGCGACCTCTTCGATCAGGTCTTCCTCGATGGTGATGTCAAAACGGAATGAAGGCGGCGTGACCGTGAGTGTGCCGTCGCCCTGCACCACCGGCAGGCCCAGGCGCTGCAAGGCGTCTGCGCACTGCGCCTGCGTCAGCGGCATGCCGATGACCTTGGCGGCACGCGCCACGCGCAGCGTGACGGGCTGCGGAGCAGGCAGGTTAACGGCCCGGTCATCCATGGGACCGCAGGCGGTGTCAGGCGTGCCGCAGATGTCGATGACAAGCTGGGTGATGCGCTCGATGTGCTCCACCGTGAGGCTCGGATCTACACCGCGCTCAAAACGGTGACCCGCATCCGTCGAAAAGTTGAACCGGCGTGAGCGGCCCGCCACCGCCTTGGGCCACCAGAAGGCGGCCTCGATGTAGATGTGCCGGGTGTCGTCAGACACAGCCGTGGCGTCACCGCCCATGATGCCTGCCAGCGATTCGACCCGGCTGTCATCCGCGATCACACCCACCTTGTCGTCCACGGTGATGGTGTTGCCATTGAGCAGCTTGAGCTGCTCGCCCGGCTTGCCCCAGCGCACATCCAGACCGCCATGGATCTTGTCCAGATCAAAAATGTGCGATGGGCGACCCAGTTCGAACATCACGTAGTTGGAGATGTCCACCAGCGGCGACACACCACGCTGGCCGCAGCGTGCTAGGCGGTCCAGCATCCACTGGGGCGTGGCAGCGCGCGTGTTCACATTGCGCACGATGCGGCCGGAGAAGCGTCCGCACAGGTCGGGCGCACTCACCTTCACCGGCAGTGTGTCCGCCAGCTTGGCTGCCACCGCAGGGAAGGTCGGACTTTGCAGTGGCGTACCCGTCAGGGCAGACACCTCACGTGCAATGCCATAGACGCTCAGGCAGTGCGCCAGATTGGGCGTGAGCTTGAGCGTGAACAGCGCGTCGTCGAGGTTCAGGTGGGTGCGGATGTCCTGACCCACGGGCGCGGCAGCGTCGAGCTCCAGCAGCCCGCCATGGTCTTCCGACAGCTTGAGCTCACGGGCCGAGCACAACATGCCCTGGCTCTCCACGCCGCGCAGCTTGCCCACCTTGATGAGAAACGGCTTGCCATCATCACCCGGAGGCAGTTCGGCACCCACCAGGGCGCATGGCACCTTGATGCCCACGCGGGCATTGGGCGCACCGCACACGATGTTGAGCAGCGCGCCCTGCCCCACGTCCACCTGGCACACGCGCAGGCGGTCGGCGTCGGGGTGCTGCACGGCTTCTTTGATCTCGCCCACCACGATCTTGGTGAAAGGCGGGGCCACCGGGCGCAGCTCTTCCACCTCCAGGCCTGCCATGGTCAGCGTTTCAGCCAGCTCGGCTGTCGTCAAAGGGGGGTTGCAGAACTCGCGCAACCAGGATTCAGGAAATTGCATAGTCGGACACTCTTGTACGGAAGGTGCGCGGCGCAGATCAGTGCATGCGCGCTGCGCGAAGTCGGCGGGCTTTACTGGAACTGCGACAGGAAACGGATGTCGCCGTCAAAGAACAGGCGCAGGTCGTTGACGCCGTAGCGCAGCATGGTCAGGCGGTCTGGCCCCATGCCGAACGCAAAGCCGATGTACTTCTCGGGGTCGAGGCCCATGTTGCGCACCACGTTGGGGTGCACCTGGCCCGAGCCCGCCACCTCCAGCCAGCGTCCGGCCAGCGGCCCCGTCTGGAACTGGATGTCGATCTCGGCGCTAGGCTCCGTGAACGGGAAAAAACTGGGGCGGAAGCGCAACACGAGGTCGTCGCTTTCAAAGAACGTGCGGCAGAAATCCGTGAAGATGACCTTGAGGTCCTTGAAGCTCACGTTCTCGCCGATCCAGAGGCCTTCGCACTGGTGAAACATGGGCGAGTGCGTGGCGTCGCTGTCCACACGGTAGGTGCGGCCTGGCGCGATGACCCGGATCTCGGGCATGGTCTGGCCCGCATCCAGCAGCGCGCGGTGCTTCTTCACATGCTGGACCGCATGGCGGATCTGCATGGGGCTGGTGTGCGTGCGCAGCAGGTTGGGGGCGGCGTCAGTGCCGCCTTCCACGTAGAAAGTGTCGTGCATGGAACGCGCGGGATGGTCTTCGGGCGTGTTCAGTGCGGTGAAGTTGAACCAGTCGGTTTCGATCTCGGGGCCCTGGGCCACATCGAAACCCATGGAACCGAAGATGCCTTCGATGCGCTCGAGCGTGAGCGACACGGGGTGCAGCCCGCCCTGCCCGCGCTGGCGGCCCGGCAGGCTCACATCCAGGGCCTCGGACTTGAGCTGGACCTGCAATTCGGCATCGGCCAACGCCTGGCGGCGAGCCGTCAGAGCGGCTTCGATGGCCTGCTTGGCAACGTTGATGGCAGCACCACGGGATTTCTTTTCCTCGACGGACAGCTGAGCCATGCCCTTCATGAGCTCCGTCACGCGGCCCGACTTGCCCAGGAACTGCGCCTTGGCGTTTTCGAGGTCAGCGGGGGTAGCGCTTTGGGCAAACAGTTGCGTCGCGCTCTCAACCAGGGAATCCAACTCGTTCATATCGACTCTTGAAAATGAACAAGGGCTAGTGCCTTTACAAGCCCTAGCCCTTGCTGTTATTGCGCAAGCAGCTATCAAATAGATAGCCACTCATCGTGAACTCAAGCAGCCAGCTTGGCCTTGACTTGCTCCACGATGCTGCCAAAGGCAGCCTTGTCGTGCACTGCGAGGTCGGCCAGCATCTTGCGGTCGATCTCGATGGATGCCTTCTTCAGGCCGTTGGCGAACTGGCTGTAGGTCAGGCCCAGTTCACGGGCAGCGGCGTTGATACGGGCGATCCACAACTGGCGGAACACGCGCTTCTTGGTGCGGCGGTCACGGTAGGCATATTGCCCAGCCTTCATTACCGCCTGTTTGGCGATACGGAAGACATTACCGCGGCGACCACGGAAGCCCTTGGCAAGGGCGAGAACTTTCTTGTGACGGGCACGGGCCGTTACACCACGTTTGACGCGAGGCATGTATGTACTCCTTGTTCGTCAGTTATTAAAGGCCAGCGCTGGGCAGCATTTGTGCGATCGAGCCCATGTTGGTCTCATGCACATTCACTGCACCACGCAGGTGGCGCTTGTTCTTGGTGGTCTTCTTGGTCAAGATGTGACGCTTGAAGGCTTGACCGCGCTTGACGGTGCCACCGGGACGAACGCGGAAACGTTTTTTCGCGCTGCTCTTGGTCTTCATTTTGGGCATGTGAATGCTCCTTTTTCATTGTGCTCGTGAGGCGTTTGCAAACCGATCTGCAAACTTGTTGGCCCCGAGCCACTTTTATCGAAAGGCTTTCACCTTCCGGTCGGCAATGCCCGAAGGCACCGCCTTTCCAAGCATTCCGCCTTGTAAGGGGCGCAATGCTCGAAATCTCATACCAACCCGCAGCCTTATGCCGCTTGGCCTGCCGCAGGCGCAGCACCTTCGGACGCTGGTTTGGCCGCAGGCTTTTTCTTGCCGGGGGCGATCATCATGATCATCTGGCGGCCTTCCAGCTTGGGAAACTGCTCGATGATGATGCTGTCAGCCAGCTCGTCGCGAATCCGGTTCAGCAGAGCCAGACCGAGTTCCTGGTGCGTGATCTCGCGACCGCGGAACCGCAGCGTGATCTTGCATTTGTCGCCATCCGCCAGAAAGCGGCGGATATTGCGCATCTTGATGTTGTAGTCGCCATCGTCCGTACCCGGACGGAACTTGACTTCCTTGATCTCAATGACCGTCTGCTTGGCTTTGGCTTCTGCCGCACGCTTTTGCTCTTGGTACTTGAACTTGCCGTAGTCCATGAGGCGGCACACGGGTGGATTCGCTGTGGCAGCGATTTCCACCAGATCCACGTCCAGCTCACCGGCCATGCGCAAGGCCTCCATGAGGCTGACAACACCCAGAGGCTCGTTGTCAGGCCCGGACAGGCGGACTTCCGGGGCCATGATTTCACGGTTCAGGCGGTGCTTGCGCTCTTCCCGGTGGCGACGATCACGAAATTCAGTAGCGATGGCTATCTTCCTTGAATCAAAATGCTACAAATAAAGTAGCTACTTCCGCACAGTCCGCGAGCGGCAAAGCAGTTTTTTGTACAAAATCAGGCTTTGGTGGCGATGTCGTTGGCGATCAATTCAATGAACGCATCGACCGACATCACGCCGAGATCACGATTGCCTCGGGCTCGCACTGCAACGGCTCCCGCCGCCTTTTCCTTGTCGCCCGCGACGAGGATGTAGGGCAGCTTTTGCATCGAATGCTCCCGTATTTTATACGTAATCTTCTCGTTACGCAGATCCACGGCCACCCTAAGGCCTTGATTGGGCAGCGCTTTTTGCAATTTTGCTGCGATTTCACGACAGTAATCGGACTGTGCGTCCGTGATGTTGAGCACCGAAACCTGCACGGGGGCGAGCCAGGTGGGCAAGGCGCCCGCATGCTGCTCGATCAGAATTCCGATGAAGCGCTCCAGGCTGCCCACAATGGCACGGTGCAGCATGACGGGCCGATGGCGGGCACCGTCCTCACCCACATATTCGGCATCCAGCCGCTCGGGCATGGAGAAGTCCACCTGCATGGTGCCGCATTGCCACTGCCGGCCAATCGCATCCTTGAGCGTGTATTCGATCTTGGGGCCATAGAAAGCACCATCGCCCGGCGCAATTTCGAACTCGCAACCCGAGGCCCGCAGGCTCTCCATCAGCGCGTGCTCGGCCTTGTCCCAGCTCTCGTCGGACCCGATGCGCGCCTCAGGGCGCGTAGCCACCTTGTAGATGATGTTGTCGAAGCCAAAGTCCTTGTAGACCTTCTGCAGCAGCGCTGTATACGCCGTGCACTCGGGCAGGATATGGTCTTCGGTGCAGAAAATGTGCCCATCGTCCTGCGTGAAGCCACGCACACGCATGATGCCGTGCAGCCCGCCCGTGGGCTCGTTGCGATGGCATTGGCCGAACTCGCCGTAGCGCAGCGGCAAGTCGCGGTAGCTCTTGATGCCCTGCTTGAAGATCAGGATGTGGCCGGGACAGTTCATCGGCTTGAGCGCATAGTCGCGCTTCTCCGATTCGGTCGTGAACATGTTGTCGCGGTATTTGTCCCAGTGACCGGTCTTTTCCCACAGCGTCTTGTCGAGCAGTTGCGGGCCCTTGACTTCCTGATAGCCGTTGTCACGGTACACGCGGCGCATGTACTGCTCCACCTCCTGCCACACCGTCCAGCCCTTGGGGTGCCAGAAAACGACGCCCGGCGCGTGGTCGTCGATGTGGAACAGGTCGAGCTCACGACCCAGCTTGCGGTGGTCGCGCTTCTCGGCCTCCTCCAGCATCGTCAAATACTGCTGCAGCTCGTCCTTGGTGGCCCAGGCCGTGCCATAGACCCGCTGCAGCATCTCGTTGCGGTGGTCGCCGCGCCAGTAGGCACCCGCCACCTTCATCAGCTTGAAGAACTTGAGCTTGCCGGTGCTGGGCACGTGAGGGCCACGGCACAGGTCCTCGAAATTGCCTTCGCGGTACAAACTCACGTCTTCGTTGCTGGGAATGCTCGCAATGATCTCGGCCTTGTAGTGCTCACCCAGGCCCTTGAAATACGCCACGGCTTCATCGCGCGGCAACACGCGGCGCACCACGGGCTCGTCCTTGGCTGCCAATTCGGCCATGCGCTTTTCGATGGCCACCAGGTCTTCGGGCGTGAAGGGGCGCTTGTAGGCAAAGTCGTAATAAAACCCGTTCTCGATCACCGGACCGATGGTGACCTGAGCATCAGGAAACAACTCCTTGACGGCGTAGGCCAGCAAGTGAGCGGTGGAGTGGCGGATCACATCCAGCCCATCCGCATCCTTGGCCGTCACGATGGACAGCGGGCTGTCGGCCGTAATCTGGTAGCTGGTGTCCACCACCTTGTCGCCGATCTTGCCTGCCAAGGCGGCTTTGGCCAGGCCAGAGCCAATCGAGGCGGCCACCTCGGCCACGGTGACGGGGCCTGGAAACTCGCGCTGTGAACCATCGGGAAGCGTGATGTGAATCATGGGAGCAACTCTTTCTCTGTGATCAGTGCAGTGGGTGCGGGCACGCGCCAGGCCCGTAAAACAAAAAAGCGCGGAACAGGTCCGCGCTTTTTGGAGGGGTATGCAATCTCGTGCAGGCGCGAACAGCCAGCCTCAACGGCCGGTCAACATCTCCGATGTAGTTCGCGGTGTCATAACCAGATTGCCTTTCTCGCTCTTGTGCAGTGAATTTCAGTGGATTTTAACCCCAGCACCCAGAAAAAAGCCCGAAGCAGATGCTTCGGGCTTTTGTCGAGTGCATTTGGCGCCACAACGAAGCGGCGCCGAGCCCCTCAGATCAGTGGAACTGCTCTTCTTCGGTCGAGCCCGTCAGGGCCTTCACGGAGGACGAACCGCCCTGGATCACGGTGGTCACGTCGTCGAAGTAGCCTGCGCCCACTTCTTGTTGGTGCGATACGAAGGTGTAGCCCTTTTCGCGTGCTGCGAATTCAGGTTCCTGCACCATTTCGGTGTAGTGCTTCATGCCTTCGCCCTGGGCGTATGCGTGGGCGAACTGGAAGGTGTTGAACCAGTTGATGTGGATGCCGGCCAGCGTGATGAACTGGTACTTGTAGCCCAGAGCCGACAGGTCTTCCTGGAACGAAGCGATCTGCTTGTCGTTGAGGTTCTTCTTCCAGTTGAACGATGGCGAGCAGTTGTACGACAGCAGCTTGCCAGGGCAGGCAGCGTGCACGGCTTGCGCAAACTCACGGGCAAAGCCGATGTCTGGCACGCCGGTTTCGCACCACACCAGGTCGGCGTAGGGGGCGTAGGCCACGCCACGGCTGATGGCTTGTTCCAGACCGTTCTTTACGCGGTAGAAGCCTTCTTGCGTGCGCTCGCCGGTCAGGAAAGGCTTGTCGTTGGCGTCGTGGTCGGAGGTGATCAGGTTGGCGGCTTCGGCGTCGGTGCGGGCCAGCACGATGGTGGACACACCCATCACGTCAGCAGCAAAGCGTGCGGCGATCAGCTTTTCGCAGGCTTCTTGCGTAGGCACCAGCACCTTGCCGCCCATGTGACCGCACTTCTTCACGGCAGCCAGTTGGTCTTCGAAGTGCACGCCGGCTGCGCCTGCAGCGATCATGTTCTTCATCAGTTCGAAGGCGTTCAGCACGCCGCCGAAGCCGGCTTCAGCGTCGGCCACGATGGGCAGGAAGTAGTCGATGAACTCCTTGTCGCCAGGGTTGATGCCACGACCCCACTGGATTTCGTCAGCGCGCTTGAAGGTGTTGTTGATGCGGCGAACCATGGTGGGCACCGAGTCGTACGCGTACAGCGACTGGTCGGGGTACATGGTTTCGCTGGTGTTGCCGTCAGCGGCGACTTGCCAACCCGACAGGTACACGGCTTCGAGGCCGGCCTTGGCTTGCTGCATGGCTTGGCCGGCAGAGATGGCGCCGAACGCGTTGACGTAGCCCTTCTTGGCGCCGCCGTTGATCTTGTCCCACAGCTTTTCAGCGCCACGCTTGGCCAGCGTGTGCTCGATGGGCAGCGAACCACGCAGGCGCACCACGTCGGCGGCGGAGTAGCCACGCTTCACACCCTTCCAGCGGGGGTTCTGGGCCCAGTCTTTTTCCAGGGCGGCAATTTGCTGTTCGCGGCTCAGTTGTTCGTTGAGAGATTGGGGCATGAGATCACTCCAGGGGTTGGTTGAAAACGCCGGGCTGCTATGTGCCGCCCTTGGAGACAACTTTAAGTCTTCTATAAGACTTGTGCAAGCTCTTATGTCTTATAGAAGAGATAAATTTTCTCCTTTCAAAACAACCACTTAAACACGGCATTTCTCAATACAGAAATTGATTTCTCATATCGAGAAAAATTGCGGCAATGCAACATCTATGGTATTCCACATCAAGAAATTTAACTTTCGTATTGTGAGAATTCAGACAGGTGTAGTGCCAACTGCCCTGAGCCAGTCACCGTGCTCGATCCGGCGTGCGCCCTGCGCATATCGGGGATGGATCTCGTACACCAGACAAGACAGCGCTTGCCCCTCCACCGTCACCACAATTTCGCACTTGCGGTACTCGTCGGTCGGGTGATCCCCGCCCAGTCCTTCGATGGCATCCAGAACCCCTTCCAGCACCGGCTCGATGGCATACACCTCGCCATGCACCGGCTGGTCGCCGCCCAAGGCCATGCCGGGGTAAGCCCCCAGGTGAAACAACCTTCCCGGCACCTGCGCAAAACCCACCCACTGCGGCGTGGGCTGCAAACGCGTGATGTCGTTCGACCCGCCGCGGCGCAGCGTGCCGTACACAAACACATGGCGCGGGACGGCGGCTGGCGAAGAAGGCTCGGGCATGATGCGCAGTCTTTTTTGATTGAACAGCGTCCCAGTCTAGTGAATACGCCCCCGCCCAGCCGCCCTTTCGCCTATCTGTGCCTGGCCCTCAGCATGTCGCTGGTGGGCAGTTATGTGGCGTTGTCCAAACCGCTCGCGGCCGTGCTGCCCGTGCTCTTGTTGGCCTGGATGCGCTTTGGCATCGGGGGCATCGCCATGCTGCACTGGCTCAAGAAGCCCGACAGCGAGCCGCCACTGACACCACAGACGAAACGGCTGCTGTTCCTGGAGTCCTTTCTGGGCAACTTTCTGTTCACCATCTGCATGATCTACGGCGTGAGTCTGACCGACGCGGTTTCAGCTGGAGTCACGATGGCGGCCATTCCCGCGGCCGTGGCGTTGATGGGCTGGGCATTTCTGGGTGAGCGGGTGGCGCCCCGCACCTGGATGGCAGTGCTGTGTGCCGTCGTGGGCATCGCCCTGTTCTCACTATCAAAACCAGAGCACGCAGCGCATGTAGAACAGGCGCTTGGAGCCAAAAACACTGCAAACCACGCCTGGTGGGGCCAGATGCTGCTGCTGGGGGCGGTGGTTTGCGAGGCCGCCTACACGGTGATCGGCAAGAAGCTCACTGGCAGCCTGGGGCCCAAGCGCATCACCTCGCTCATCAACCTGTGGGGCTTTGTGCTGACGACGCCGTTTGGCCTGTACCTGGCGCTGGACTTTCCGTTTGCCTCGGTGGGCTGGGGCACCTGGGTATTGCTGTTGTTTTACGCGCTGGCCGCCTGCATGTGGACGGTGTGGCTGTGGATGACCGGGCTCAAGGCGGTGCCCGCAGCGCAGGGCGGGGTCTTCTCGGTCATGCTGCCGGTGAGCGCGGCGCTGGTGGGCGTGCTGTTTTTGGGCGAGGCGTTGACGGGCATGCAACTGGTTGCCTTTGCCATCGCCCTGGCGAGCGTGCTGCTGGCCACCCTGCCCTCGCGCGCTGCGCTGCGCGTGGGGCGTCGGGGCGGCAACGCCGGCTGACCTGCCGCCCCGGTAACCGCATATCAGCGGCCCGCCATGGAGACTTGACGGGCCGAGCGCAGGCCGGGCTCAGCCGTGCAAGGGCTGGGCACTGACCACGATGCCATCGGCATCGGCATACAGCCAGTCGCCAGGGCGCACGGGTACGCCCTGGATCGACACATCCACATCGCGCTGGCCATCGCCACGGCGCTCGGTGGGCAGCGGCATCAGCGCTAGCGCGCGGATGCCGATGGCCTCTGCGTTCAGCTCGGCCACGTCGCGCACACAGCCGTCCACCACGATACCGGCCCAGCCATTGCGGGCGGCTGCGGCCGCCAGATTGCCGCCCACCAGGGCCCGGCGCAGCGAACCGCCGCCATCCACCACCAGCACACGGCCCTCGCCGGGGGACTCCACGGCCGCCTTGACCTGGGTGTTGTCCTCGTGGCACTTGACGGTGGTGACGGGGCCCGCGAATGAGGCCACGCCGCCAAAGTGCTGGAACACCGGGGGCAGCACCCGGAACGCACCGCTGGTGTCGCCCTTGTGGACGTCACAAAAGTCGCAGGTGGCAAACGGCGTGAGGGAGAGGGGCAAAGCTGCGGCCATTCCAAGATCCTTTCAGTCAAGCAGAAGACGGTTTCAACAATCCAACCCGCCACAACGGCAGCGGCAAGGCAGGTCGAGCACCGAACGCCCCGCCCGCCCCGGGGGCACACCACCGGAAGGGCCACGTTC
>DATLGV010000318.1:0-3436 GCA_035540275.1 Acidovorax sp.
CCCCAGCGCAAACGCCGCTTCGCGCAGACTGCCAGGCACCAGGCGCAGCATGTTCTCGGTGGTGCGCACCACCACAGGCACAGCGATGAGCGACAGCGCCAGGCTGCCGGCCCAGCCGGAGAAGTTGCCCACCGTGGCCACAGCAATCGCATACACAAACAGGCCCAACACGATGGAGGGCGCCGACAGCATGATGTCCGTCACGAAGCGGGTCAGCTCGGCGGTCTTGCTCTGCTCCCCATACTCCGCCAGATACACACCCGCCAGCACACCCACAGGGGTGGACACCAACACGGTGAAGCCCACCATCAGCAGGCTGCCCACAATGGCGTTGGCCAGGCCACCACCTTCAGATCCGGGCGCCGGTGTGGACTGCGTGAACATGTTCCAGTCCAGGGCAGCAAAACCGTTGGACAGCAGCACGCTCAGGATCCAGAGCAGCACGAACAGGCCCAATGCCATGGCACCCAGGGACAGGGTCAGGCCAATGGCATTGGAGCGCCGGCGCTTTTTGTAGAGTTGTTGATTGAATTCCATGGGGCTTGTCTCTGAAAAGGGACGGGAGCGGGGCCGCCGGGCTTACAGGCCCTTGGCTTTCTCGGCACGCAGCAGCATGATCTTGGCCGCCGACAGCACCACAAAAGTGATCACGAACAGCAGGAAGCCCAGCGCGAACAGCGTGGACAGATGAAAGTCTGCCGCTTCGCCAAACTCGTTGGCCAGCGTGGATGCAATCGATGTCCCGGACGAGAACAGCGAGGTGGGCATGCGGTTGGCGTTGCCGATCACGAAGGTGACGGCCATGGTCTCTCCCAAGGCCCGGCCCAGACCCAGCATCACCCCGCCGATCACACCCTTCTGCGTGTAGGGCAGCACCACGCGGCGCACCACCTCCCAGGTCGTGCAACCGAGGCCGTATGCAGACTCGCGCAGGATGGGAGGGACGATCTCGAACACATCACGCATCACCGCAGCCACGAAAGGCAGCACCATGAACGCCAGCACGATGCCCGCAGCCAGAATGCCGAAGCCGTTGGTGCTGCCGCCAAACAAAAAGCCGATCAAGGGCATGGAGCCGAGCAGCTTCTGGACGGGCACTTGAAAATAGTCTGCAAACAGTGGCGCAAACACGAACAGACCAAACATGCCGTAGATGATGGACGGAACAGCCGCCAGCAACTCCACGGCAGTGCCCAACGGGCGGCGCAGCCACACGGGGCAGGTTTCCGTCAGAAAAAGCGCAATGCCAAACGCGAGCGGCACGGCAATCAGCAGTGCAATGCCCGCGCTGGCGAGGGTGCCCACGATGGCAATCGCCGCACCGAATTCTTCATTGATGATGTCCCATTCGGCGCGCCAGATGAACTGCACGCCAAACTTGTGAAAAGCCGGCCAGGCGTAAATGAACAGCGAGACGATGATGCCCAGCAGCGCCGCCAGCACCAGCAGTGACAGGCTCTGCGTCAGTCGATGGAAAACGATGTCCTGCAATCGCTGCCGCTTGGCAATCGACACCATGGACGGTGTGGGGGCGTCCGTCGTCTTGACGGACACGGGTTGCGAACTCATAGTGGTTCCCACGCTCATGTTGACTCCCATCTGGCTTGTGGAAACCCCATAAACCAGCGCCCATCGGCCGGACCAGCCGGCCGATGGGCGCTATTTTGGGGCAAACCGCTTTACTTCTTGATCTGCGACCAGACCTTGGCGCGAATCTCGGCGGTCAGGCTGTCAGGCAGCGGCACGTAGTCCAGATCTGCAGCCATGCGCTTGCCATTTTTGAAGGCCCAGTCGAAGAACTTGAGCACTTCCGCCGATTGCGCCTTGTCTGCGGGGTCCTTGTACATCAGGATGAAGGACGCAGTGCTCACGGGCCAGCTGTTGGCGCCCTTGGCATTGACCATCGAAATGCCCATGCCGGGCACGCTGAACCAGTCAGCACCCGCAGCGGCCGCAGCAAAAGTGGCGTCATCGGGAGCCACATACTTGCCGTCGGCATTCTGCAGTTGCATGAATGTCATATTGTTCTTCTTGACATAGGCGTACTCCACGTAGCCCAGGGCGCCCTTCACGCGCGTCACGTTGGCGGCCACACCCTCGTTACCCTTGCCACCCACCGAAGAAGGAGCAGGCCACTTCACGGCGGCGCCCTTGCCAACAGTGTCTGCCCATTCCTTGCTCACGGCGGTCAGGTAATCCGTCCAGTTGTAGGTAGTGCCGGAGCCATCCGCGCGGTGCACGATGGTGATGTTCTGGTCGGGCAGCGACTTGCCGGGGTTGAGTGCCGCCAGCTTGGCGTCATTCCACTTGGTGATCTTGCCCAGGTACATTTCAGCCAGCACAGGCCCCGTCACACGCAGCTCGCCGGGCTTGAAACCGTCCAGATTGATCACTGGCACCGTACCGCCAATGATGGCGGGGAACTGGACCATGCCGTCCTTGTCGAGCTCTGCGCCGGATACCGGAGCATCGGTGGCGCCAAAAGCCACGGTCTTGGCACGGATCTGGCGAATGCCACCCGAAGAGCCAATCGACTGGTAGTTCAGGCCGACGCCGGTTTCCTTCTTGTAGGCCTCAGCCCACTTGGCGTACATGGGGAATGGGAACGTAGCACCAGCGCCAGTGATGTCCGCCGCAAAGGCATTGCCCATCGCCAGGGAGGCCAGAGCTACAGCGACGGTTTTGAGGAATACGCGTTTCATGAGGTACCTTTCGGCAGGGGTTAACAGGAACAAGACGAACTCTATGGCCTGATCATGACAATTCGGTGACAAAAGGTCACCCCCATCCAGCCACTGCCACAAAGCTGGTGACGCCCCACTCGCTGCTTCATCGTTTTGTCACACAAGCCCTTCACACTCGAACGCACCCCCTTCACCCGCCAGCTGAGACAATGCGGGCCATGCCTGGGTGGTTCCAGCGCATCGCGGTACGATGCCGCACGCAGCTCCCAACCTATCAACCATGCAGAACGGCACACGCCTCGCCGCAGTCGACCTTGGCTCCAATAGTTTTCGCCTGGAGATCGGGCGCTATGAATTTGGACACATCCAGCGGGTGGAATACCTCAAGGAGACGGTGCGCCAAGGCAACGGACTCGATGAGGATCGCAACCTCACCCGTGACGCCATGGAACGCGGTTGGGCCTGCCTGGCGCGTTTCGGCGAGCGTCTGGCAGGTTTTCCTCGTGCCCAGGTGCGTGCAGTGGCCACCCAGACCCTGCGCGAGGCACGCAACCGCGAAGAGTTCCTATCACGCGGCAGCGAGGTGCTGGGCTATCCCATCGACGTGGTGTCTGGCCCTGAAGAGGCACGGCTGATCTACCAGGGCGTGGCCCGACTCCTGCCCCAATCCGACGAGCGCCGCCTGGTGGTCGATATTGGGGGGCGATCCACCGAACTGATCCTGGGCCAGCAATTCACGCCCCATGCGGTGG
>DATLGV010000319.1:0-3081 GCA_035540275.1 Acidovorax sp.
GCCCGGGGGCTGTGGCCTGTGGCGGGGGCTGCAGTGCGGGTTGCAGCACGCCGGGGCGCTGGGCCAGGGCGATGTGCTTGCGGGTCAGCGCCAGCAGCACCGGGGCCATGCCCTCAAAGTCGCTGATCTGCCGGTCCTGGAAGGGCTTTTGGTGTTGGTGGCGGTAGAAGTTGACGGCAAAGACCGAGCCATCGCTCTCGTGTTCGACCACCGACACCCGCTCGGCCACGCCATGGGCTTCGTAAACGCGGGCGCGGTGCTCAGCGTCCACCTCGGGCGCGGTCAGATGGCACAACTGGGTGGGGGCTTCGGTGGGGGCAGCTTCGTCCAGCGAGCGCCCCCAGGTGCGGTCGGTGCGGTAGGGGCCCGAGAGGTACGCCCACCAGCAGTCCTGCGTGGTGTCGGGAATGCCGTAACTGGCCGACATGAACAAGGTGGGTTTGCAATGGCGCCCGGTGCGGTACACCGACCACGACGCTGCGGGCAGCACGGGTGCCAGCTCTTGCAGCATGCCGCAGGCAAACCCGTCATCGCCCAGCTGGTGAACCATGGCGCCCAGGGCCGAGCCCGTGAGGTTGGGCGGGGGCGTGATGCCGCCGCCCGAGGTGCTTGCAGGGAGCCAGTGCCTCATGGGTTGCGCGGGGTATGCCGGGTGGGCGTTGTCATTGCTGTCATCTTCAGGGATGACAGGGGTCAAGCGCCACGGGATTTACGCTAGGTGCAACCCCGCAAGCAGGCTGGGTGCACGCCGCCCAGCATGCGCCATCCCCTTGCCAAACACCCGAAAGATGGAGCCCATGACCGACCCCGTGCCCTTTGCGGAACCCCGTTTGCGATTTTTTGCCGACTTGCGCGTGGAGGTGGGCGTGCCCCAGGAGGTAGGCCGCACCGTGCACGGCCTGCGCCGGCTCATCCCCATCCTGGGCGGGAAGGCCCAGGGCGACGGCTGGCAGGCCCGGGTGATGCCCGGCGGGGCGGATTTTCAGCTCATCGTGAGCGACACCCTGGCCGAGCTGGACGCGCGCTACACGCTGGAGGCGGATGGCGGCGACCTGATCTATGTGCAAAACCGCGCCGTACGCTCCGGCCCGCCCGAGCTGATGGCCCGTCTGGTGCGTGGCGAGGTGGTGGACCCGGCGCAAATCTACTTTCGCTGCAGCCCCCAGTTCGAGACAGCGTCTCCCGCGTTGCGATGGATTGGCGAGCGCATGTTCACCGGCACCGGCGCGCGGTTTCCCGATGCAGTCGCCATGCGGTTCTGGGAGCTGATGTAGCCGCACCGCAGCGCCGTATTTCGTTTTTTTTGATGACCCACAGCACACAACAACACCCTGGAGACCTTGTCATGACCTCTTTTTCCACGCTCTCCCGCACCCTGTCCTGTGGACTCTCCCGCCGCCATGCCCTGCGCAGCGTCTGTCTGGCAGCCACGGTGGTGGCGGGCCTGGCCCCTGCCACCGGCGCCCTGGCGCAGACGGCGGGCTACCCCAACAAGCCGGTGCGCATCATCGTGGGCTTTCCGGCGGGCACGGGGCCGGACATCGTGGCGCGGCTGCTGGCGCAGAAGCTGTCGGAAGGCTGGGGCAACCTGGGCGTGATCGTGGACAACAAGCCCGGCGCCGGTGGCCTGATCGCTGCGACCGAGGCCGCACGCGCCACCCCCGATGGCTACACGCTGATGCTGGGCGAAACCGGCCAGCTCAGCATTGCGCCCAGCAGCTACAACAAGCTGCCGTACGACCCGCAAAAGGACTTTGCCCCCGTGAGCCAGGTGGTCACCGCCGACTTTGCGTTGCTGGTCAACCCGCAAAAGGTGCCGTCGCGCAATGTGAAAGACTTTGTGGCCTGGACCCAGCAACAAAAGGGCCTGTTCCTGGCCACCTTTGGCGCGGGCACGCCGGGTCACTTCGGCGCCTTCATGTTTGGCGAGGCAGTCAAGCTCAAGCCCGAACCCGTGCACTACAAAAACACCACCGATGCACTGGGCGGCCTGTTCAGCGGTGACGTGCAGGGCGTGTTTGCCAGCGTGGGCCTGGCCGCGCCCAACGTGAAGGCCGGCAAGCTGGTGGCGCTGGGCACCACAGGCGGTACCCGGTCCAACGCACTGCCCGATGTGCCCACCATCAAGGAGCAGGGCTACCCCGGCCTGGAGTTCAACTCGTGGTTCGGTATCGTGGCTCCGGCCAAGACGCCCCCCGAGATCGTCGCCAGGCTGAGCGCCGACATCATCAAGGCCGTGCAGTCGCCCGAGGGCAAGGCCAAGATGGAAGAGGCTGGTTTCCGCGTGACGGGCACCAACCGCGAGGAGTTCGCCCGCATCATCGCGGCCGACACGGTGACCTGGGGCAAGGCCGTGGCCGCCACGGGCTTCAAGGCCGACTGAGTCGGCACGGGCCCGTTATTGCCGGGCGCTACGCATTCCGCTCGCAGGGCGGCGCCAGGCGATAGGGGCAGCGCCCTTCAATTTCCAAAAAATCTGCGCACATCCCTCAGCGACGCCCTGACGGCCGTCGCCGGGCGTTGCTGCGCCAATGGTTCAACCCCACAAGACCCATTCAACGAGGAGACCACCATGCCATCCCTGTCATTGGACACCCCCATCGCGCAACGCGTTGCGCTGCCCGCCACCCTGCTGCTGCCCCTGTTGCTCAGTGCCTGCGGCGGCGGCAACGCCGTGCTGGTGAGCGAGAGCGCCAACCCGGCCGCCACTTGCGCCGCGTTGAGCACCAACGCGCAGCTCAGCAACACCCACCTGTCCACCAGCTATGTGCCACCCGGCACGCGCCGCCCCGGTGGGGCTGCGACGGGCGACTTTTTGCCCGGGCACTGCGTGGTCACGGGTGCCATCAACCCGCGTGTGGGTGTGGATGGCAAGAACTATGCAATCGGCTTTCAATTGAGCCTGCCCGACCGCTGGAACGGACGCTTTCTGTTCATCGGCGGGGGCGGCAATGACGGCATCCTGCGCGACACCTCGCTCAGCTCCAGCATTTCGGGCGGCACGCCGTCGCCACTGGGGCAGGGCTTTGCGGTGGTGTCCACCGATGCGGGCCACACCGGCACCAGCGCCAGCTTTGGCGC
>DATLGV010000320.1:0-11209 GCA_035540275.1 Acidovorax sp.
GGCGAAAGCGTTGCCGGGCGGGTGCGTCAGCGCTGTAGGCCAGTTGGCCATCCAGACTGTGGCCGCTGCGCTCGGCCCGATCATCCCAAAGCTGCACCAGGCGCTGTTGCGCCTGCGCCAGGGGGCCGGATGCCTTGGCACGGTCTGCCAGGCGGTGACTGACCAGACTCTTGAGGTCCTGCAGCACGGTGGACAGATCGTCCAGAAAAGCCAGGGCTTGCTGGGCACCCGCAACGCGGCCGTTGAGTTCAGGCGCGACCGTTCCCATGCCTTGGCGCGGCAGCGGCTGCTTCGTGGCCTTGCTGGCGGGGGCCTGTGGCGCAGTGGCAAGCGCCGCCGCCTGCGCCCGCCCGGGCGCGTTGGGGCGGGTGGCAATGCGGTGGCTGTGGTCGCTGGCGGAAAGGGGGGCGAGTTGCATGCGGGACCCGCGGGCGGGCGAAGAAGCGTTAGATCAATTCAAACAGCGACAGGCCGCTGACCTTGCTGTAGGCCTTTTGCGTGGACTGCAGCGCGATGCTGTAGGCGCTCAGTTGCGTGGCAGCCTGGCCATAGTCGAGTTGCCCCAGTGTCATCATGGATTGGCGGTTGGCCACGCTGACATTGGCGTGGTTACCGTCCAGCGTGTCGAGGATGTTCTGCGCGCCGCCCAGGGCCGCGATCTTGCCGTTGACGCTGTTCAGGGCATCGTCCACGCCTTGCAGGGCTGCCGCCACGAGGGCCCGGGTGGCCGGGGCGTTGACGTTGACGCCGGGCGTGCCCAGGGCGTTCACCGCGTCATCGAGCCGGTTGAGCAGCAGCGCCATCTCGTCGAGGCTGACGTTGGCGGCCTGTGTGATGCCCTGGCCCACCATCACCGATTGCTGGGCCAGGTTGCCCGAGAACTGGTAGCGCGGCACGGCGCCCGGGCCATTGTCGGCCAGCGTCGGCTGGTTCGTGAGCGTGCCCGAGAAGAGGTAGCGGCCCTCCTGGTCCTTGCTGTTGGCGGTGTAGAACAGGCTGTCGCGCAAGGCCGCGAGCGAGCCCGACATGGCCTGCACATCGTCCGACGTGTTGGCGCCATCGCTGGCCCACACGAGCAGGTCGCGCGTGTCGAGCATGTCTTTCACGGCGCTGCCGAGGGTGGTTTCGTTCTGTGTCAGGCGCGTCTTGAGCGCAGCAATGTTCTCGCGGTACTGCGAGAGCGCGGCCTCCTCGCGTGTCATGCGCGACAGGCGCACGCCCGCCACCGGGTTGTCGGAGGGCAGCAGGTAGCGTTGGCCGCTGGCCATCTGCTGCATCACGTGCTCCAGGCGCGAGTTGGCGTTCTGCAGCGCCTGGTTCATGGTGGCGTGGTACTGGGTGCTCGAGATGCGCATGCGGTTCCTCCTTTCAGCCGAACATGGCCAGCGTGCTGTCGAACAGGGCGTTCGACACGGCGATGACTTTCATGTTGGCCTGGTACATCTGCTGGTACTGCACGAGATTGATGGCCTCTTCGTCCTCATTGACGCCGCTGGTGGACTTCCAGTTGCTCTCGGCATACACGCGCACGGTCTCGGCCACGCTGAGCGCGGCACTGTTTTGCTGGCTGCTCGTACCCAGGCGGCTCACAAGCTGGGTGTAGACGTCGCCGAGCAGCACGCTGCCCAGCGGGCCGATGGCCACCGGCTGCCCCTTGAGGCCTATGGCTTCGAGCAGCTTGTCGCTGTTGCCTTGCAGGCCGGGGTCCGACGAAAAGCCCAGGTCCTGCGGCGTGATGTCCGGGGTGATCGTGAGCATGGCGTTGGAGCTCGATGCGTTGTACACAAACAGGGGCTTGCCGTTCACAGGAGTGCCCGTCGTGCTGTTCATCGCGAAGCCACCGGTGAGCACCGTGTTGAACTGCGTGGCCACGGCCTGCGCCATGTCCGAGACCGACTGCGCCATGGGCGCGAGCACCTGCGACTCGAAGTCTCGCAGGCCACCCAGCTCGCCGCCCAGGCCATCACCGGCCACGCCAAAGGTCTGCTGGGCGAAGCGCACGGTGAGGCTCTGGATGCCGTTGGGCCCGCTCGTGGCGTCCATGGTGCCCGCCAGCGAGCCGGCCACCAGGGGCTGGCCGTTGCGCAGCGAAATACTGCGGGTGCCGTCGGGCTGGCTCACGACCTGCAGGCCCACCAGTGCCGACAGGGCGTCGATCTTGTTGTCGCGCTCGTCGACGAGGCCGGAGGGGCTGGTGCCTGTGGCGGTTGCGGCGGAAATCTTCTGGTTCAGCGCGGCGATGTCGCCAGTCAGCGCATTGATTTGCGCCACGGTGGCTGTGCGCTGCTGGTTCACGGCGCTGCGCTGGCCCGCGAGGACCTGGTTGAGGTTGTTGAAGCGCTTGGCCAGCGCGTCGGCGGCACTGATGACCTGCTGGCGCAGCGGGCTCGAAGTGGGCTCGACGCTCGCGGCATTGAGCGCGCTGAAGAAACCGTCCATCGCTGCGTTGATGCTGGTGGCGTCATCGCCCATCACCTGCTCGAGCTGGGTCAGGTAGGGCTGGGCCGCGGCATGCTGGCCTCTGTTCGACGCGGCTTGCCACATCTGCAGGCTCTTGTAGTCGTCGCTGAAGCGGATCAGCGCAGGGGTGTTCACGCCGTCGCCGGCCGCGAAGGGGCCGGAGCGCGCGGGCTGGGCCGCGGTCAGCACCACGCCCTGGCGCGTGTAACCCACGGTCATGACGTTGGCCACGTTCTGGCTGGTGACTGTGAGCGCGGTGCGCGCAGCGAGCGCGCCCGACAGCGCGTTGGTGAGCATGGTCATGGAAGCAGTCCCTGAGAGTCCTTGGGCTGGAGAGCGACCGGCGGGGGCGAAACATTAAGGGGCGCCGGCGCCGCGGCGGCGGGAGGCAGCAGCTGCCGCAGCAGCATGTCGGCGATGCCAAACGCCCGCTGGCCGGCGAGCTGGTCGGCCACAAGGGTGTCGGCATAGTCGAGCATGTCGCTGCCCTTTTGGCGCAGCAGGCTGTTGTCGCCCGCGATCTCGCGTGCGCTCTTGCGCATCTGCTGCAGCATCTGGGAGATGAAAAGCCCTTCGAAGCGCACGGCCGCCTGCTCGGCGCGTGCGCGGTGCTGCGGGTCGGCCGGCTGGATGGTGGTCGCGTCCGCCGCGGACGTGGGCGATGGCGCAAGGGTGGAGGTGATGCTTCGGTCCATGTCAGATCACCACGAGTTCGCCGTCGATCGCACCGGCCTGGTCCAGCGCCTGGAGGATGGCCATGATGTCATCCGGCGTGGCGCCGATGCTGTTGATCGTGTTGATGATGGTTTGCAGCTTGGTCGTGGCGGGCCAGCGGAACATGCGGCCGTTGCCTTGCTCGACCTGCACCCGCGACTGCGGCGTGACCACCGTCGAGCCCTGCGCCAGCGGGTTGGGCTGGCTGACCTGGGACGACTCGCTGATCACCACCTTGAGGCTGCCGTGCGAGACCGCCGCCGCGCGCACCGTGACGCCCTGCGAAATGACCACGGTGCCGGTCTTGGAGTTGAGGATGACCTTGGGAACCTCGTCGCCCACGTCGATGGACAGCCCCTGCAACTGGGCCACGAAGGCCACGCGCTGCGTGGGATTGCCGGGGGCCTGTACCTCCACGCTGGTGGCGTCGGTGGTGGTGGCGATGGCGCCGAAGCGGCGGTTGATCGTGTTGACGATGTTGGTCGCGGTCTGGAAATTGGGACGGCGCAGGCTCAGGCGCACCGTGGGGTGGGTATCGAAGTCGGACTCGATTTCCCGCTCTATGGTCGCGCCGTTGGGAATGCGGCCTGCCGTGGGCGTGTTCACCGTGACACTCGAGCCGCTTGCGCCCTGGGCGCTCAAGCCGCCCACCACCACGTTGCCCTGCGCCAGCGCATAGGTCTCGCCATTGGCGGCGCGCAGCGGCGCCAGCAGCAGCACGCCGCCGCGCAGGCTCTTGGCGTCACCGAGCGAGGACACGGTCACGTCGATGGTCTGGCCCTTGCGGTAGCCCGGCGGGAACACGGCGCTGACCATGACGGTGGCCACGTTCTTGGAGCGGGCACCGGTGTTCTCGGGCAACTTCACGTCGAACTGCTTGAGCATGTTCGTCACCGACTGGCTCGCGGACTTGACCTGGGTGCTGTCGCCCGAGCCGGCCAGGCCGACGACGATGCCGTAGCCGATGAGCTGGTTCTCGCGCACGCCCTCGACCTGCACGAGGTTGCGCAGGCTCTGGGCGGACAGCGCGGCCTGGGGGAACCAGCCGATGGACAGGAGGATGGAGAAGAAAAGGGCGCGGAGCGGCATGGTGGGTCTGTGCGTTAGAACGGCATCAACGGGCTGTTGAAGAAGCGCGTGAGCCAGCCAGGTTGCTGGGAGTCGCCGAGGGCGCCGCGGCCCGAATAGGTGATGCGTGCATTGGCGATGCGCTGGGAGGACAGGCGGTTGTCGGTGTCGATGTCGGACACGCGCGCGTAGCCGCTCAAACGGATGAACTCTTCGCCGTTGTTGAGCGTGAGGCTCTTCTCTCCACGGATGCGCAGCAGGCCGTTGGGCAGCACCTCATTCACGACCACGGTGATGGCGCCCTGCAGCGTGTTTTGCTGCGTGGCGGTGTTGCTGGCATCGAACTTGCGCTGCGCCTCCACCCCCAGGTCGGTCTTGAGGGTGGAGCCCGCCAGCCGCAGCGGCGCCACCGTGGCGTTGCTGTTCTTGTCCTGTGTGGTGCCGGAGCGGCGGTTGGCCTGGGTGGTTTCCTGCAGCACGACGGTGAGCACGTCGCCAGGGCGGATGGCGCGGCTGTCGGCCGTGAGCGTGGAACTGTGCTCGAGCGAAAACACGCCACCCGACTGCCCGCGCCGCACGACGGGCCTGACCTCGAGCGGTTCTTCGGGCAGGGGCGTTGTGTCCGGGGCCAGCGTGCTGCAGCCCTGCAGCAGCAGGACCCCCAGAATGACAGCCAGGGCGGGGGCGGGGGAGCGCATCAGCGGGCCACCTGGGCGAGGTTCTGCATCATCTCGTTGGCGGCCGAGAGCACCTTGGTGTTCATCTCGTACGTGCGCTGGGCCGCGATCATGTCGACCATCTCCTCGACCACCTGTACGTTGGAGCCCTCGAGCGCACCCTGCTTGATCTTGCCGCGCCCCTCTTCGCCAGGCACCCCCTCGGAGGGCGTGCCGCTGGCCACGGTTTCGCGGTACAGGTTGTCGCCCAGCGCCAGCAGGCCCACGGGGTTGACGAAGTTCGCCAGCGTGATCTGGCCCAGCGTGGTCCGGTTGGTGCTGCCCTCCACTGCGGCCTGCACGGTGCCATTCTCCAGAATGGTGACGCTGGTGGCGTTCGCGGGCACGGTGATTTCAGGGCGCAGCGACAGGCCCTGGGCGTTGACGATGCGCCCTTCGGCGTTCACCGACAGCTGGCCGGCGCGCGTGTACGCCGTCTCGCCGTTGGGCAGTTCGACCTGCAGAAAGCCGTTGCCGGCGATGGCCACATCGAATGTCTGGTTGGTGGTCTGGAGGTTGCCCGTGGTGAACACCTTTTGCGTGCCCACCAGGCGCGTGCCGTTGCCCAGCTGGATGCCCGAGGCCGCGTTCCGGTTCTCGTCAAGCTGGGCGCCGGGCTGGCGCTCGACGCGGTAGAACAGGTCCTCGAAGACCATGCGGTCGCGCTTGAAGCCGACCGTGTTGACGTTGGCGAGGTTGTTGGCGATGGCCTGGAGTTTGGCGTCCTGGGCCTGGATGCCGGTCTTGCTGACCCACATGGCGGGATTCATAGAAGCTCCTTGTCAGAAATAAAAGCAGGGGTTAGTCGCGCAGCAGGCGATTGCCCGTGGCGGCCATGTCGTCGGCCGCCTTGAACAGGCGCATGTGGATCTCGAAGTCGCGGCTCAGCCCCATGGAGGCGACCATCTCCTCGATGGCCGAGACGTTGCTGCCCTCAAGGTGGGCGCCGCGCACGCGCACGCTGTCGTCGACCGGTTGCGGCAGGCCGTCGCGGCTGACCACGAAACCGGCCTCGTTCTTGGTCAGCATGTTGGGGGGCAGCTTGACGAGCTTGAGCCGGTCCACGGGCTGCAGGTCGGTCTGCCCCTCGGGCTGGACCGATACCGTGCCGTTCTGCGAAATGGCCATGCGCGAATGGGGAGGGAGCACGATGGGACCACCGTCGCCAAGAACGGGGCGGCCGCCCAGCGTCAGGGTGCCTTCGGCATCGACCACGAAGGCGCCGTTGCGCGTGTAGGCCTCGCCCTCGCCCCAGGCGATGGCGAAGAAACCTTCACCCGCGATGGCTGCGTCGAGGTCGCGGCCCGTGGGCACCAGGGTGCCGGCGCGCGTGGACACGGCATTGGCCTGCAGCTCGGCCAGGTGGCGTGCGCTGTAGCCGTAGCCCTGGATGGACTGGGTGCGGGTGAGCTCCAGGTCCGCGCGAAAACCATGGGTGGCGGCGTTCGCGAGGTTGTTGGCGCGTACCTGCTGGGCGTGCAGCGTGCGCTCGGCGCCGCTCATCGCGGCGTAGATCAGGGCATCCATCGCGTGTCAGCCTCAGATCGCCTGCATCAGCGACTGCATCATCTGGTTCTCGGTCGAGATGACCTTGGTGTTGGCCTGGTAGTTGCGCTGCGAGGACATCAGGCTCACCAGCTCCGAGGTCAGGTCCACGTTCGACTGTTCGATGGCGCCCACAGTGAGCTCGCCCGTCATGCCCGTGCCGGGCGTGAAGTACAGCGCGTTGCCCGAGTCCACCGACGTGGTCCAGCTCGTGTCGTTGACGGCTGTGAGTGCGCCCTCGTTGGGGAAGGTGGCCAGCGCGACTTTGCCCACGCTCTGCTTTTGCCCGTTGCTGTACTGCGCGACGACAGAGCCGTCCTTGGCCAGCTCCACGCCCGTGAGCGTGCCCGAGGCGAAGCCGTCGGTGGAGTTCACGGTGGTGGTGGAGTCGCCCGCGAACTGGGTCGTGCCCGTGTAGTTGAGCGTGATGTTGAGGTCCTGTGCCGTGGGCATCAGGACAATGGGCGGCATGGCCACCGACGCCGCGCTGGTGAGCTGGCCCGTGGGGCCGAAGGTCAGGCTGGTCAGCGGGGCGTCGGCACCGCCGTCGACCGTGTAGCGCACGTCCACCTGGCCCGGCGTTGCGGACTTGACGAAGTACTGCGTGATGGTGTGCTGCGTTCCCAGGGAGTCGTAGACCACCGACACCATGGAGCTGTTGTACGACTGCGGATCGGCCGGACTGAAGGGCGTCACCGTGGGCACGGACCAGTCGGCCGAAAGGTTGCCCACGTACTTGATCTGCGTGCTGGCCTGGGCGGGCACCTGGCCCGTGGGCACCGTGATGTCGCCGAAGGCGCCGAGCGTGGTGCTGCCGGGCACCATGGGATAACCCTGCACCTTGCGACCCGACGCGTCCACGAGCACACCGTTCTTGTCGGTGGAGAAGATGCCCACCCGGGTGTAGAGCATGGCACCCGCGCTGTCCTTGGTCACGAAGAAGCCGCGACCCTGGATGGTGGCATCCATGCCACGGCCCGTGGTCAGCACCCCGCCGCCCACGCTGATGCTCTGCGTCAGCGAGCCGATCTGTGCGCCGGTGGGCTGGGTGCCCGCGTACATCGACGAGAAATTGGCGCGGCTGGCCTTGAAGCCAAAGGTGCCGGAGTTGGCGATGTTGTTGCTGATGGTGTCCAGCGAGGTGTTGATGGCGTTGATGCCGGAGAGTGCGATTTCGAAGCTCATGGTCGTTTCCTTGTGATTCAGAGGCTGCTGGGGCTGGGTTTGCCGTTGAACGCGGTGATGAGTCCGGGCTGCACCTGGCCGGCGCCCGCGACGTGGAGCATGGCGCTGCCGCCACCCGTGAGGCGCACGTTGGTGAGCTCCCCGGTGACTTCGACGGCGGGCTTTTCGTCGGTGCTGGTTTCCACCTGCACGCCGTAGCGGCCCGCGGGCAGGCCCAGGGCGGCAGGATCGAGTGCGTACTGCACGTTGCCCGGGCTGTGCGTGCCCAGCTCCACCCGGTGCCGGGTGCCGTTGCTGGCCGTGAGCACCAGCGTGGTCTGCGCGCTGCTGCGGTCCAGATGGAAGCCGACCTGGATGGGCTGTCCGTCCACGGCCAGCGTGTCGGTCTGGACGGTGACCGACGAGCCCACCTGGGAGCCCAGCGTCAGCATCTGGGTGCTGGCCAGCAGCGAGGCGTTGGTCGCGCCCTGGTCGGTGAGCTTTTGCAGCGCTTCCATCTGGCTCAGCTGGGTGAGCTGGTTCACGAACGCGCTCGGGTCGGTCGGTTCGAGCGGGTTCTGGTTCTTGATCTGCGCAACGAGCAGCTTGACGAACAGGTCCGAGACCGAACCCGTGCCGCCGCCGAGCGCGCTCGCGATGGAGTCGCCTGCGCCCTGTGCGCCGTTGGCCTTGGTGGTCGATGAAGTAGCGATGGTGTCCATGTTCACTCTCCGAGTCGCAGCAGGGAGTTCTGCATGGCCTTCACGCGGCCGAGCACCTCCACATTGGTTTCAAAGGCGCGCGATGCCGACAGCATGTCGGTCATCTCGGCCACGGGATTCACGTTGGGGTAGAACACCTCGCCGGCCTCGTTGGCCAGCGGGTTGCTGGGCTCGTGGACCTTGCGCAGGGGCTCTTTGCTCTCGATCACGTCCAGCACCTGAACGCGCGCGCCGGGCATCTGGCCGTCCTGGCCCGGCTGTGCGATGGCCGAAAACACGGGCTTGCGCGCGCGGTAGGCGGCGGCCTCGGTCCCGGCAGCCGACTGGGCGTTGGCCAGGTTGCTGGAAATGGTGTTCATGCGCACGGTCTGGGCCGTCATGGCCGAGCCGGCGATCTGGGCGATGCTGCGAAAGGCCATGGTTATTGCCCCGCGATGGCCTTGGCCAGGCCCTTGAGCTTCATGTTCGTAAAGGTGAGGCTGGTCTGGAAGTCCGAGGCGTTCTGCGAAAACAGCGCCTGCTCCACCCCCAGCTCGACGGTATTGCCGTCCTGCGATGGGTGGTTGGGCACGCGGTAGAGCAGATCGCCGTCACCGGTGTCGAGCGACAGGCCCCCATCGCCCGCACCGCGCTGGCCCAGCGCGGCCTGGAAGTCGATGTCGCGCGCCTGGTAACCCGGCGTGCTTTCATTGGCCAGGTTGGAGGCGATGATCTTGGTACGATCCGCACGCAGTCGCAGCGCATCGGCATGCACGCCCAGTGCCTTATCAAAGTGAATTCCCATCGGATCCTCCTTCTCGTGATGTATCTAACAAACGTTCATGGCCGCCTGTGGGCGCGGTCCGTCTCATGCTCTGCGCTGCTGCTGGTGGCCACCGTCTGCGCGGCGGCGCCATCGCCGGCACAGCGCGTGGAGGCCGCGGCCCGGCAGTGGCTGGCCGAGCAGGCCACCCTCAAGGGGCTCGTGAACCCACGGTTCGAGCTCCATCTCGTCGAGCGCGCCGCCACACCCGTGCCGCCATGTCCACAGCCCGTCGAGGTGGAGCCCGTCGAAACCCGGTACCTGAGCCGGATGCGGTTTGTCGCCGCCTGCCCCGGCGACGCGGGTTGGCGGCGTGAGTGGGTGGTGCGCGCCGAAGTGTCTGCGCTGGTGGTGGTGGCGGCCGCGCCGGTGCAGGCCAACCGCGTGATCGCCGAGGCCGAGGTGGTGCAGGAGCGGCGCACTCTGGTGGACATGGACGATGCGCTGCCATCCCCCGAGGCCGTGGTGGGGCAGGCGAGCACGCGGGCCTTGCGCACGGGCCAGGTGGTGTCGCCGCGCTGGCTGGCGCAGCCGCTGGTGCTCAAGCGCGGCGACAGCGTGACCATCGTGGCGCGCAATGAAGGCGTGGAGGTGCAAGTGGCTGGCGAAGCCTTGGAGCCCGGGCGGCGCGGCGATGTCGTGCGCGTGCGCAACGTGGGCACGGGCAAGGTGATCCGGGCGCGGGTGCTGGACGCTGCGGTGGTGGAGCCTGAAAGCATCGGGAGGTCTCTTCCTGATCAGTCGCGGGACTGAATCCGCTGGGCCAGCCGCACCAGCTTGCTGGCATAGGCCGGGTCGGTCGCATAGCCCCCCTGCGCCAGGCCCTGGGCAAAGGCCTGGGCGTTGGTGCCCGTGTTCAGCGCGGCGCGGTAGCGTGGGTTGCCTTGCAGCAGGCGCGCGTAGTCGCCAAACGCGCTCGCGTCGTCGGGGTAGCTGCGGAAGGCTTCGGTCTTGGGCAGCGCCACGCCGTCCTCATACTCGGTGGTGGCGGCCAGGGCGCGCCCGCCCTGCCAGCCGGCCTGGGCCTTGATGCCGAACAGGTTGTGGGTGTCGCGCCCCGTGGCATCCCGCAGCGGTTGCTGGCCCCAGCCGGATTCCAGCGCCGCGTGGGCGGAAACGAGGTCGGCCGACACGCCCAGGCTTTGTGCAGCCTGCTCGGCCCACGGTGCGATGCGCGCGAGGAAGGCCTGCTGCTGCGCGCCCAGCGCGGCGGGGTCCGTGCCGCTGGCTGCGGCCGCCGCGGTTTGGGCGCGGAGCATCCAGCCCTCGGGGCGCATGGCGGGCACTGCGGGCAGGGACGCGGTGCCGGGCCAGCCCTGCTCCACGATCTGCAGCACCTCGGCATGGGCTTGGCGGAACACGGCCGCGAACGGACCGCCGGCGGTCAGCGCAGACCCGGGCGCGGGCGCAACCGGCGGCGTTACCGTGGGCATGGCCGGCAGGCCGGAGAGTGCGTCAGGCCGCAGCATAGGTGTCTTCTTCCTTGCCACGCAGGACGCGCTGCAGGATGGCCTGCTGGTCCGCGATGAGGCGGCCGTTGCGCGCGTTGTGTTCCTTGCATTCGCGCACGAGCTGCTCGAGCGTGGTCCAGCGCGACTGCACCACGGCACGCGAGGCGGACGGCAGGCGTTCGAGCAACGCGTGCAGCGTGGCCGGGGCAGCGCCGGGCAGCAACTGGGCCAGCAGAGCGCCGCGCTGTCGGCCGCGCTGCTCCAGGGTGTCCACCGACGCCAGGATGCGGGGGGCCAGCGCCTCCAGTTCACCACTGTCGTGCCGCAACATGGCCTGGAACTGCTCCTGCAACAAAGTCTCCAGGGCGCGGTACTGCGGCAGGTCGGCGTCCATGCCGGCGACCAGCCGCTGCAGGGTGCTGGAGCGGTTCATTCGCGCACTCCGTGGTAGCGCGCGATCAAGCCCGCGAGCTTGCCGGCATCGAAGCGCACTTCGCCCCGCGCCAGCGCCTCGCGCAGCTGGGCGACCTTGGCGGCATCGATCTCCGGCATGGCGCGCAGCGCGGC
>DATLGV010000321.1:0-10276 GCA_035540275.1 Acidovorax sp.
AAGTGCCAGACGCGTTTTCTGGAAACGCCGCAGCAATTCGTTACCGCCGCGACGAACGACGGCGCCCCGCCCTCCCAGCCCGAAACGGTCGGCCCGGGCACGATCTACACCTGCCCCATGCACCCTGAAGTGCGGCAGGACCACCCCGGTAGCTGCCCCCAATGCGGCATGACGCTGGAGCCCGTGCTCCCCGCCCTGGATGGGGAAGAGAACACCGAACTTGTGGATTTCCGCCGCCGCTTCTGGTGGACGCTGCCTCTCACCGTGGTGGTTACCGTCCTGGCGATGCTGGGGCACCGGCTGCAATGGTTCGAGATGGCCACCCAGAGCTGGATTGAACTGGTCTTGACTGTTCCCATCGTGCTGTGGGCGGGCTGGCCCTTCTTTGTGCGTGGAGCCCAGTCCGTTGCGAACCGCAGTCCCAACATGTGGACGCTGATCAGCCTGGGCACTGGTGCCGCATTTGTCTACAGCCTGGTCGCAACCATTGCGCCCGGGGTCTTTCCCGCATCGTTCCAGGCCATGGGGCGCGTGGCCGTGTACTTCGAAGCTGCCGCGGTCATCATCTCGCTCACGCTGCTGGGCCAGATGCTGGAGCTCAAAGCCCGCTCGCAGACCTCGGCCGCCATCCAGTCGCTACTGGGCCTGGCACCCAAGACCGCGCGGCGTATTGACGCCAACGGGCAGGAGAGCGACGTGCCGTTGTCCCACGTTCATGTGGGGGACCTGCTGCGCGTGCGGCCTGGAGAAAAGGTGCCGGTCGATGGCGTGGTGATCGAGGGGAGCAGTGCAGTGGATGAAGCCATGCTCACCGGCGAGCCGGTGCCCATCGTCAAAGGGCCGGGAGATGCCGTCATCGGCGCAACGCTCAATACCCACGGAGCGCTCGTGATCCGGTCAGAGCGGGTGGGTTCGGCGACCATGCTGTCCCAGATCGTGCAGATGGTTGCGCAGGCACAGCGCTCACGGGCCCCCATGCAGCGCATGGCGGACCAGGTGGCAGGGTACTTCGTGATGGCCGTGGTCGGTATCGCATTGCTCACTCTTTTTGCATGGGGCCTGTTCGGGCCGGAGCCACGGGGGGTCTATGGCCTGGTCAACGCTGTAGCGGTGCTGATCATCGCGTGTCCTTGTGCGCTGGGCCTTGCAACGCCCATGTCCATCATGGTGGCCACGGGCCGCGGGGCAACCAGCGGCGTGCTGTTCAGGGACGCGGCCGCCATCGAAAACCTGCGCAAGGTTGACACGCTGATCGTGGACAAAACCGGCACGCTCACAGAAGGCAAGCCCTCCTTCGAACGTGCAGTGGCCATGCCCGGCTTGTCCGAGGACGAAGTGCTGCGTCTGGCGGCCAGCCTGGACCAGGGCAGCGAGCACCCTTTGGCCGATGCCATCGTGCAGGCAGCCCGTGCCAAGAGACTGTCTCTGGACAAACCCGAGGACTTCGAGTCCGGCTCGGGCATCGGTGTGCGCGGACGGGTCGCTGGGCGTCAACTCGCCCTGGGCAACACGGTCCTCATGGGGCAGGCGGGTGTTTCTGCAGACCCGCTGCTTGCGCAAGCGGAGGCCTTGCGCACCACCGGTGCCAGTGTGATGTACCTGGCAGCCGACGGGCAGCTGCAAGGCTTGTTGGCGGTTTCGGACGCCGTCAAGGCAAGCACGCCGGAGGCCCTGGCCACCTTGCACGCGGCGGGGCTGCGCATTGTCATGGCCACGGGCGACGGCATGACCACCGCCAAGGCAGTGGGTGCCAGGCTGGGGATTGACGAGGTCCACGGCGAGGTCAAGCCGGCGGACAAGCTGGCCCTGGTGTCCCGGCTCCAGGCCGAGGGCCGCGTGGTGGCCATGGCAGGGGACGGGATCAATGATGCACCCGCCCTTGCCAAGGCGGACGTGGGGATCGCGATGGGTACCGGCACCGATGTGGCGATGAACAGCGCGCAGGTCACCTTGGTCAAGGGCGATCTGCGAGGCATTTCCACGGCGCGGGAACTGTCGGAGGCCACGGTAGGCAACATGAAGCAGAACCTGATGTTCGCCTTCCTGTACAACGCGCTGGGCATCCCGCTCGCTGCCGGGCTGCTGTACCCTTTCACCGGCTGGCTGCTGTCGCCGATGATCGCGGCCCTGGCAATGAGCCTGAGTTCTGCTTCGGTGATCACCAACGCCCTGCGGCTTCGCAAGGGTTGAGGTGGCCAGGTCGAGCGGATTTGATCTGAGCCAAGCCTGTGGCCGGCAGACTGGATACCATTCGCACCATGACCGCCGTCAGGAACACCATGCTGCGCCGAGGACGCTGGATAGCCAGCATCCTGGTAGCAGCGTTGCTCCTGATGCAATTTGCGCTGGCCGCATACGCCTGCCCCCAACTGGACTCTGCCGCCCATGCGGCCTCGATGCAGAAGGCTGGCATGGCCATGGAGGATTCCGTCGGCATGCCCTCCATGCCCGATTGCCATGCGATGGCTGGAACCATGGATGCGCAGGATCCGCTGCTATGCCGGGCCCACTGCGACGGTGACAGCCAGTCTGCCCCTTCCCTCCAGAGCCTGGATCTGCAGGCGATAGCGGCCCATGCCATCTGGGTTGCCTACGTCCTGCCTGCGGTGCCGGACTCAGAGCGCCATATCGACCCTCGGGCCGTCTATGCGGAGCTGGACAGTCGAGCGGGCGCTCCTCCCCTCTATCTGACACACCAGGTCTTTCGGAATTGATCGTGCACGGCGTGTGCGCTGCCCTGCAGCGTGCGCGCAGGTCTGACTTCGTGCCCCTTCATTTCGAGGACCATCATGCCCATCATCTCCTTGGGCGCTCCCTGCGAGCGCCCGCCCGCGCACCTGCGCGTTCCCCCGATCTGCCTGCGCAACCGGTTGCGCAACCTTCGTCATCTGCGCCTGGGCGCTTTGTGTCTCCTGCTGGCCGGCTCAGGTCTGGCGAGCAGCCAAGCCAGCGCCCTGGGCTTTGCGGAGGCATTGGATCTTGCAGAGCAGCACAGCCCTCGCATCGCGGCCCAGCGGCTGCAGGTGGATGCGGCCAGCAGCACGCGGAAGTTGGCCGGGACCCTGCCGGACCCCAAGCTGTCGGTGGGTATCGAGAACTTTCCCATCAGTGGCATGGACCGCTTCAGCCTCACCCGAGAATCCATGACCATGCAGCGCCTGGCGCTGATGCAAGAGGTGCCCAACCGCGCCAAACGCGATGCCCGTGTCGCCGGTGCCGAGGCCAAGGTGGAGCGCGAACGCGCTGCCCTGGGCCTCCAGCGCCTCCAGATTCGCCAGGAGCTGAGCCAAGCCTGGATCATGGCCCAGGCCGTTGAACAACGCGACCTGGTACTCGCCGATCTGCTGCGCGAAAACCAGCGCTTGCAGGACAGCCTGCCTGCCCGCATCGCGGGGGGTACAGCCCAGGCGGGAGATCTGCTGGCGGCCAGGCAGGAGGCGCTGGCCCTGTCGGACCGCAGGGACGATCTGCAGCGGGACCGGGCCAAAGCCAGGACGATGTTGCGGCGCTGGGTCGGTGCCCGTGCCAACGAGGCGCTGCAAGGAAGTCCCGCCCCGTTGAGCCGTCCCCTGGACCAGCTGCGCTCGGAGGTACACCGCCACGCGGAACTGGCGCAGTACCCCGCCCTGCAGGCAATGGCACTGGCCGAGTCACACGAGGCACAGGCCGAGGCCCGGGGCGACTGGTCCTGGGAGATTGCCTACAGCCGCCGTGCACGCCAGTGGGGCGACATGGTGTCCTTTCAGGTGACCTTTGACCTTCCGTGGCAACAAGAGCGACGCCAGGCCCCCCAGATCAAGGCCAGGCAGCTGGAGCTGCAGAGACTGGAGGCAGAGCAGGAAGACGCAACCCGCCGGCACCTGCAGGAGCTGGAGGACAGTGCCTCGGAGCTGGCTGCCCTGAACAGCCAGATCGAGCGGCTGCAATCGGCAGCCATAGGCCTGGCACAGGGGCGAGCCGAACTTGCCCTGGCCAGCTACCAGGCTGCCAAGGGCGACTTGAACGCTGTGCTGGCTGCCAGGGCCCAGGTGCTGGAGACGCAATGGCGGCGCATCGAGCTGCAGGCACAGCGCGATGCCGTGATTGCACGCCTGAACAGCCTGATCGCCGACTGAAGGGAGAACCCCATGACAAATACCGTTTTCAAGAAGGCCGCCACGGCGATGGCATGGCTTGCCGCAGGCATTGCACTCGGCTGGTGGCTGTCCCAATGGCGCACCGCAGGCAGTCATGCGCCAGGCCCCATGTCGGCATCGACAGAAGCTGCGGCAACTGGCCGCAAGGTGCTGTACTGGTACGACCCCATGGTCCCTGCGCAGAGGTTCGACAAGCCAGGCAAATCCCCCTACATGGACATGGCCCTGGTCCCCCGGTATGCGGACGAAGACTCGCAGGCGAGTCCCGGCCTGAATCTCTCCGCCCAGGCGGTGCAAGCCCTGGGCCTGCGCACCGCCACGGTGGAGCAGCGCGATATGGGGTCCGATGTGGACGTACCAGGCACGGTCCTGCTCAACGACCGGGAGGTGAGCATCGTCCAGGCCCGGTCTGCCGGGTTTGTGGAACGGGTCTATGCCAGGGCCGCGGGCGACGTGGTGACTGCAGGCGCGCCCTTGGCGGATTTGCTGCTGCCCGAGTGGGTGGCTGCACAGCGCGAGTTCCTGGCGGTCCGGGGGCTCAAGGATGAATCGCTGACCGCAGCGGCGCGCCAGCGGTTGCTGCTGCTGGGCATGCCCGCGTCGTTGGTGGCACAGGTGGAGCGCACGGGCGAACCCCAGGGCCGCTACACGGTGAGCTTCCCACAGGCCGGAATGGTGGCCGAACTGATGGTGCGCCAGGGCATGACGGTTGCTGCCGGTGCCAGCCTGGCGCGCGTGAACGGCCTGGCCAGCGTCTGGATCGAAGCCGCTGTGCCCGAAGCGCAAAGTGGCCCCTTGCACACCGGGCTGGACGCCCAGGTGCGCCTGGCAGCGTTTCCGGGCGAAATCCTCCGGGCGCGTATCGTGGGCATCCTGCCAGAGGCCAACCGGGACACCCGCACGGTGCGCGTGCGCCTGGAGCTGCCCAACCCCGCCCAGCGCCTGAAGGCCGGCATGTCCGGGCAGATCGTCCTGGCGGGACGCAAACAACCGGCACTGCTGGTTCCCAGCGAAGCGGTGATCCGTACCGGCAAGCGGGCCCTGGCCTACGTGGTGGACGGCCCTGGCAAGTACCACCCGGTCCAGGTGCAGCTGGGCGCCGAAATCGAGGATCGCCTCGTCATCCAGAGCGGGCTGACGGCTGGGCAGCAGGTGGTCGCTTCTGCGCAGTTCCTGATCGACTCGGAAGCCAGCCTGCGGGGCATCGTGCCTGCGCAGCCGCAGGCCAGCAGCGGGCTGCCAGTCAGCGGGCAGCGGCCGACGCCCGCTGCCGCTCCACCGTCCAGGAGCTTTACGGTGCGGGGGGTGGTGGATGAGATCACCCCCACCGAGCTCACCCTCACCCACGAGGCCGTGCCCGAACTGCAGTGGCCCGGCATGACCATGCCTTTCAAGCTGGCCAGGCCTGAGTTGGCCCAGGCCTTGAAGCCCGAGCAACAGGTTCAATTCACCTTTCAGCAACAAGGCAGGGACTTCGTGATCACCGCGGTCGAAAGGATCAAGCCATGATCGCGCGTCTGATCCGCTGGTCGGTGGCAAACCGGTTCCTGGTGCTGCTCGCGACTGTGATGCTGACCGCTTGGGGCGTGTGGGGCGTGCGCAGCACCCCTGTGGATGCGCTGCCTGACCTGTCGGATGTGCAGGTCATCATCCGCACCTCCTATCCGGGGCAGGCGCCGCAGATTGTGGAGAACCAGGTGACCTACCCGCTGTCCACCACCATGCTGTCCGTGCCGGGCGCCAAGACGGTACGAGGCTTTTCGTTCTTTGGCGACTCATTCGTCTACATCCTGTTCGAGGATGGCACGGACCTGTACTGGGCGCGGTCACGGGTGCTGGAATACATGAACCAGGTGCAGGGACGACTGCCCGCAACCGCCAGGTCGTCGTTGGGGCCGGACGCCACGGGGGTCGGCTGGATCTTCCAGTACGCCCTGGTGGACCGCACTGGCAAGAACGACCTGGCCCAGCTGCGCGCTTTGCAGGACTGGTTCTTGAAATTCGAACTCAAGAGCCTGCCCAACGTCGCCGAGGTGGCGTCGGTCGGTGGCATGGTCAAGCAGTACCAGGTTGTGCTCGACCCCATCAAGCTCGCAGCCCAGGGGCTGACCCAAGGGCAGGTGCGCGAGGCCATCATGGGCGCCAACCAGGAAACGGGCGGCTCCGTGCTGGAACTTTCCGGGGCCGAATACATGGTGCGGGCCAGCGGCTACCTCAAGACCCTGGATGATTTTCGCGCCATACCACTGGTGTCGCGGGCCGGAATTCCTGTTCGCCTGGGCGATGTCGCGACGCTCCAGATCGGCCCGGAGATGCGGCGCGGCATTGCCGAACTCGACGGCGAGGGCGAAGTGGCCGGTGGCGTGGTGGTTCTGCGATCCGGCAAGAATGCCCAGGACACCATCCACTCCATCAAGGCCAAGCTCCACGAGCTTCAAGGCAGTCTGCCCCAGGGCGTGGAGATCGTCACAACGTACGACCGCAGCGCACTCATCGAGCGCGCGATCCAGAACCTCAGCACCAAGCTCGTCGAGGAATTCATCGTGGTGGCTCTGGTTTGTATCTTGTTCCTGTGGCACCTGCGCTCAGCGCTGGTCGCGATCATGTCCCTGCCGCTGGGGATCATGGCGGCGTTTCTGGTGATGCGGTACCAGGGCATCAATGCCAACATCATGTCCCTGGGCGGTATCGCGATCGCCGTGGGTGCGATGGTGGATGCCGCCGTGGTGATGATCGAAAACGCCCACAAGAAGCTGGAGGACTGGCAGCACAAGCATCCCGACCGCCAGCTGGCCGGAGAAGAACGCTGGAAGGTGATCACCAAAGCGGCAGAGGAAGTAGGCCCCGCGCTGTTCTTCTCGTTGCTCATCATCACCTTGTCCTTCGTACCCGTCTTCACCCTGGAGGCGCAAGAGGGGCGCTTGTTCGGGCCGTTGGCCTTCACCAAGACCTATGCCATGGCAGCCGCGGCGGGCCTCTCCGTCACGCTGATTCCGGTTCTCATGGGCTACTGGATCCGGGGGCGCATTCCGGATGAGCAGAAGAACCCCATCACGCGGGTGCTGATCGCGGTGTACCGGCCCTGTCTGGAGTGGGTCTTGCATCACCCCCAATCCACCTTGGCCATCGCCGTGCTGGTGCTGGCGACTGCTATCTGGCCGCTTTCACGGCTCGGTGGCGAGTTCCTGCCCAGGATCGATGAAGGCGATCTGCTGTACATGCCTTCGGCGCTTCCGGGCCTGTCGGCACAGCGGGCCACGGAGCTTCTGCAACTGAGCAACCGGATGATCAAGACGGTCCCCGAGGTGGACCGCGTGTTCGGCAAGGCGGGCCGGGCAGAGACCGCGACCGATCCTGCACCGCTGGAGATGTTCGAGACCACGGTCAAGCTCAAGCCCAGAGACCAATGGCGCCCCGGAATGACGCCCGAGGGCCTGATCGAGGAATTGGACAAGGCCGTCAAGATTCCCGGTCTGTCCAACATCTGGATTCCACCCATTCGCAACCGCATCGACATGCTGGCAACCGGCATCAAGAGTCCCATCGGGGTCAAGGTGACGGGCAACGACCTGCGGGCAATCGATGAAATCGCAGCACAGATCGAGCAGGTCGCCAAAGGCATTCCGGGGGTGAGCTCCTCACTGGCCGAGCGCCTGACGGGCGGTCGGTATGTCGATGTCCGTATCGATCGCACGGCCGCAGGACGCTATGGGCTGAACGTGTCCGATCTCCAGGCGGTGGTCTCCGGGGCCATCGGCGGTGAAAACATATCGGAAACGGTCGATGGCCTGGCCCGCTTCCCCATCAACCTGCGCTATCCAAGAGAGTGGCGAGACTCGCCAGAACGGCTCGTCCAGTTGCCCATCGCCACCCCCATGGGCCCGCAGATCACGCTGGGCACGGTGGCCAGCATCTCCATCACCGATGGGCCGCCCATGCTCAAGAGCGAGAACGCCCGCCCATCGGGCTGGGTGTATGTCGATGTGCGGGGGCGCGATCTGGCATCCGTGGCCCACGACCTGCGCGACGCCGTCAGCCACCAGATCAGGCTGGAGCCCGGGGTCAGCATCACCTACTCGGGCCAGTTCGAGTACCTGGAGCGGGCCAACGCCCGCCTCAAGGTGGTGGTGCCAGCCACCTTGCTGATCATCTTCGTGCTGCTGTATCTGACCTTCACTGGCGTGGGCGAGGCAGGCCTGATCATGGCGACGCTGCCATTTGCCCTCACCGGGGGTATCTGGTTCCTGTACCTGATGGACTACAACCTTTCGATTGCGACGGGCGTGGGCTTTATTGCGCTCGCGGGAGTGGCCGCCGAGTTCGGTGTGGTCATGCTCATTTACCTCCAGCAGGCACTTGCACAGCGATGTCCAGACGGCAGACGGCCCACGCGGGAAGAACTGCTGGACGCGATTCGGGAAGGGGCCGTGCTGCGCGTGCGACCCAAGGCCATGACCGTGGCCGTCATCCTGGCGGGTCTGGTACCCATCGTGTGGAGCAGCGGAACGGGTTCCGAGGTCATGAGCCGCATCGCAGCCCCGATGCTGGGCGGTATGGTGACGGCGCCGCTGCTGTCCCTGTTCGTGATTCCTGCAGCCTACGTGCTGATGCGAAAGCCCAGAAACCGGAACCCCGTCGACACCCAGGCTCCATGATGCCGACGGGCGCTTGCCTGGGGTGCTATCTGGATGGCGTGGCCGCTTGGCGGTCCACCATCATCTGCATCATCTGTTCCATCAGGGCCATCCGGCGCTCCATTTGAGCGTGCATGCCCATCATGCCGCTCATGCCTGCACCTTCAGGTGCTGCTGGCGCGACGGACGGAGCCTGTGCCCCACGTTGCATCATCCCCATGCCCCCAGAACGACCCGAACCCATCATGGCCATCCCGGATTGCATGACCTTCATGTGTTCATCCATCAGCGCAGCGCGTTCGGCGGGCGTCTTGGCTGCCTGCATTTTCCTGTGCATTTCCTGCATCGCCTTCATTTGGCGATCGAAGGCATCAGTTGCAGGAGCAGCAGCAGACTGGCCGGACTGGCCGGACTGGCCGGACTGGGTGGCCAAACCACCTTGCGCGCCACCGGGGTGGTGGCCTGCATGCTCGTCTGCGGGTTGCGGAGCCTGCGAGACGGCACAGCCAGCCATGAGCAGGGTTGTCAACAGCCCTGCGACAATGTTCAGACGCATGATGGTCTCCTTGGTAGTTCCACTGCAGCATGACCCCGCTGGCCTCGCGCCGTCTTGATCCACATCAGCATAGATGACAGACCAGGACGCAAAACACCAGCCACCGATTGATCAACCCAACAAGTCGCCCCCATTGCATCCATTGCATCCATGCGGTATCCGGCACGCTCCACACAGAGCGAACAAGCAACGAACCGCGGCACATGGTTTTTCGAATAGGCGCCCCATCCGTTCGATCACTTTGCCTTGAATCGACACGGAGGCTGCGCACACCCACCCATGCGCCGTAACGTAATGATGTGGGAAAGAAAAAAAGGGGCAGTCACCAACATTCTGTGAAAGCCCTTGGGCTGGCTGTCAATCACCAAACAGCAGGGCCAGCAACGTGCGCAACCACCACAGGGCTAGGCCCACCAGCCCCAAAAGAAAGAGCCCCCCAAAAAAGCGCGGGGCCACGGGGCCAAAGACCAAGGGTGCCAGCAGCAGGAATTGCAGGGGCTTGGGGATCATCGGCGCATTATGCGGCGGATGGAGCCGATGCTGGTGGGTAGGCCTCCTGACCTCGCCGGCGAACACGGCGCCGGGCAGGCTTGCGCCAGGAGCACACCAGCGCCCCCATGTTCAAGGGCATCCGTGCTGCACCGACACGCCGCAGCAAGGCGGTTTCTTGTGCCTTTTCGCTGTCTCGGTCGCGCCCGCTGGAGCGAGCGAAGAAGCAAACCGATCGCCCGCAAACCCGGGCCAACACTCGAGGGAAAGGGCGAAAAAAAACCAACCGGGAACGGTTGGTTTTTTAAAAGCTGGCGTCTACTGAATGAAGCCTTGAAACCCGCATGAATGCTGCGTTTCTCATTTTCATTTTGCAGTTTGTTCCCCCATTTGTTCCCCCGCTTTGCCTTCGCTAGGCCCTTCACTCCCCCAATACAACCCCCCATGGAGAGTCCTGCAAC
>DATLGV010000322.1:0-2800 GCA_035540275.1 Acidovorax sp.
CCGCCAAAGCGGGCGGTGTCGGGTATATGACCGGCCTTGACAAGCGCAGTCTTGAGCGTTTTGTATTTGAATTGCTCGGTCTGGTAGGGCAGCAGCAGCGCCAATGCGCGCTCGTCCTGCGTCAGAGCGCGCGATGCACCGTCCACTACCACGCGCAGGTTGTTCAACCGGGTCAGCCACACGTGGCGCTCTGCGGTGAAGCTGGCCTTGGGGGCGCGAAACTCGGCTTTCTCAAAGGTGCAGTGGCCCAGCATTTTGAGCAAGTCTGCGCCCGCCAATGCGGGCTTCTGGTTCCAGAACAGTCCACTCTTGCGGTCGCCGTCGCCGCGCACGCGCGCTTCAAAATTAGCGCTGGCGTGCGGGTTGCCAAGTCTGCGCTGGTGCTCGAACAGCAGCGCAAACTCCTGATCGAGCAGGACCCTTGAAAGCGCCTTGTCGTATTCACCGCGCTTGTTGCGCTGGGCGTGCGGAAACTCAGCCAGCACCATTTCTGCTGCAGTGCGATAGCCCTTGCTCGCCATCTTTGCGGCGGTATCGGCCAGGCCCTTTTTGACGCGGCCGCCTTCGCCCTTGGCATCCCCTTCGGCCTGCATCTCTTCGGCCTTGCTGGCCCAGTGAAATCCTCGGTGTTTGCACAGGTGATAGATCACACGGGCCCACTCTTGGTTTGACAGCAGACGGTCGAGCGCCTCAACGCGCAATTGCCAGGTGGATACCGAAGTCGATGGCTGTTGTTTGAAGAACGCAGCGCTATCGATCAAGCCTTGCTGTTTGAGCAGCCGCCCCAGCTTGGTCAGGCGCCAGCTTCTGCGGTACAGCCGCCTGCGCAAAAGGCGGGCCTGGCGCCTGGCCAGGTTCAAGGACTCGCCCTCTTTGGCCGTCTCTGCCTTGTCGAAGCAGCGAACGCCAATGTCCACAATGCGTGCCTCGTTCAAGACGGCCCAACCGACGGAAGCAATGCCAATGTCCAGGCCCAGGGTCAGAAATTGGAGGGTGGGAGGCGTGTCATTTGCCGCTTGATTCATGGGGTCTCCCTGCTACACTCGCACCGTTTGTAGTTATCCGGGGTGAGAGCCGTTGCTGCAATAAGGAGGGGTCGAAAGACCCCGTCCGTACCCAAAAGCCTGGCAGGGTAACCTGCCAGGCTTTTTCATTGTCTGGGTTCGCAGGCTTTTGTCAAAAAATGTATCGCTAAGTTGAGCCTCGCTCCCTTGCACTTATGGACGACGTGAAGGCTCAAAGGGCATGAAAAAGCGCCGCAAGCGGCGCTCTTCAAAAAAGCTGAGGTGCTTTTTAGGAGAGATACCAGTCAAAACGGGCTCTAGCGCTTATTGGATAAGTGCTGGTAGCTATTAAAAACATAGCTTTTCGCCCCGCGACCGTTCCGCCTGCGACTACAGCGCAAATATCTTCCCCGGATTCAGGATGTTCTTCGGGTCCAGCGCGCGTTTGATGGCGCGCATCATGTCCACCGCGCCGGTGCCGGTTTCGTCCAGCAAAAATCCCATCTTGTGGATGCCCACGCCGTGCTCCCCGGTGCAGGTGCCGCCCATGCTGAGTGCGCGGGCGACCAGGGTGTGGTTCAGTGCTTCGGCTTTCGTGCGCTCGTCGGCGTCGTTAGGGTCGATGAGGTAGCCGAAGTGGAAGTTGCCGTCGCCCACGTGGCCGACGAGGAAGTAGGGGATGCCGCTGGCTTCCACCTCGTCCACCGATTCGAGCAGGCAGTCTGCCAGGCGACTGATGGGCACGCAGGTGTCGGTGCTGATGGCGCGGCAGCCGGGGCGGCTTTGCACGGCGGCGAAGTAGGCGTTGTGCCGTGCCGTCCACAGGCGGGTGCGCTCTTCGGGGGTGCTGGCCCATTCAAAGGCCTGGCCGCCAAATTCATTGGCGATGTCCTGCACCATCTCGGCCTGCTCCTTCACGCTGGCGGGCGAGCCGTGGAACTCCATCAGCAGCATGGGTTCCTCGCGCAGGCTCAGTTTGCTGTGCGCGTTCACCATGCGCACGGTGTGGTGGTCGATGAGTTCCACGCGCGCAATCGGCACGCCGATCTGGATGATCTGGATGGTGGTGCGCACGGCCGCTTCGATGCTGGGGAAGGAGCAGATGGCGGCGCTCACGGCCTCGGGCAGCGGGTACAGGCGCACGGTGATCTCGGTCATGATGCCCAGCGTGCCTTCGCTGCCCACCAGCAGGCGCGTGAGGTCGTAGCCTGCGCTGCTCTTTTTGGCGCGGGTGCCGGTGCGGATGACTTCGCCGCTGGCGGTCACCACTTCCAGCGCCAGCACGTTTTCACGCATGGTGCCGTAGCGCACGGCGTTGGTGCCGCTGGCGCGCGTGGCGCTCATGCCGCCGATGCTCGCGTCAGCGCCGGGGTCGATGGGGAAGAACAGGCCGGTGTCCTTGATGGCTTCATTCAAGGCCTTGCGCGTGATGCCGGGCTGCACGGTCACCGTGAGGTCTTCGGCGTTGATGCTGAGCACCTGGTTCATGCGGCTCACGTCGATGCTGATGCCACCCTGCACGGCCAGCAAATGGCCTTCGAGCGAAGAGCCCGCGCCATAGGGGATCACGGGCACGTTGTACTGGCTGGCCAGCTTGACCGCGTCGGCCACGTCCTGCGTGCTCTCGGCAAACACCACGGCGCTGGGCGGCGGGGCCTGCAGCGAGCCTTCGTCGCGCCCGTGCTGCTCGCGCACGGCCTGGGCCAGCGAGCACTGCGCGCCAAAGCGGGCGTGCAGCGCATCGATGAGGGCCTGGGGCACGTCACGCAGGTGGATTTCGGGCAGCAGATGGGCAG
>DATLGV010000323.1:0-6084 GCA_035540275.1 Acidovorax sp.
CAGGAAAAGCAGAAGAAGCTGGCCGAAGACAAACGCAAGGCCGACGAGGCCGCCAAGCGCAAGGCCGAGGCGGAAGAAAAGCAGCTGGCCAAGCTGCGCGAAGACAACATGCGCCGCATCCAGGGCCTGGCAGGCGCCACGGGGGCAGAGAACGCCACAGGCACGGCACAGCGCAGCGCGGGCCCCTCAGGCAGCTACGGCGGCAAGGTGGCAGCCAAGGTCAAGCCCAACATCGTTTACCCCGACGCCATCTCGGGCAACCCGCGCGCCGAGGTGGAGGTGCGGCTGTCGCCCGACGGCACCATCGTGGGCAAGCGCCTGGTGCAGTCCAGCGGCAACAAGGCCTGGGACGACGCGGTGCTGCGGGCCCTGGACAAGACCGAGACATTGCCGCGCGATGTGGATGGGCGCGTGCCTCCATCCCTGACCATCGGCTTCCGGCCCCAAGACTGAGAAGATGCGAACGCCTTCTGAGCCCCAAAAAAAAGCGCCCGGCAGAACCGGGCGCTTTTTTTGCCATTTACGCCTGTAGCGCCGATGGAATATGCGCTAGCAGCTATACATTTAGTAGCATTAGCGCGTAGAAATCAGCGGTCGCGACGCTCCATGCGGCGATTCAGGTTCAGCGCGCCTAGCGTGCAGGCCACGCCCGACAGCAGGTACACCGTCACCGCCAGCAGACCGAACTGCGACGACAGATACAGAGCCACCAGCGGTGCAAACGCTGCGCCGATGATCCAGGCCAGGTCGGCAGACAGGGCCGCACCGGTGTAGCGGTACTGGGGCGAGAAATTGGCCGTCACGGTGCCCGATGCCTGGCCATACGACAGGCCCAGCAGCACAAAGCCCAGCAGCAGGAACATGGTGCTGCCCACTTCGCCAGTGTTGAGCAACACCGGCGCCATGAAGCTGAATACGCCGATCAGCACGGCCATGCCGCCCAGCAGCTTGCGGCGGCCCAGGTGGTCTGACAGCCAGCCGGACACCATGATGGCGCCCGCCGCCAGGAACGCGCCGACGATCTGCACGCCCAGGATCTGGGTCACGGGCTGCTCGGAGTACAGCGTGATCCACGACAGCGGGAACACGGTGACCAGATGGAACAGCGCAAAGCTGGCCAACGCAGCAAAAGCGCCCAGCAACACGTTGCTGCCTTCGTCGCGCATGACGCGGCTCACCGGCACGGGCTGCAGCTCGCGGTCCTTGAGCAGTTCGGAGTACGACTGCCCCACCACGAGGCGCAGGCGCGCAAACAGGGCCACCACGTTCACGGCAAAGGCCACAAAAAACGGATAACGCCAGCCCCAGGCCAGAAACTCCTGCACCGTGAGGCTGCTATACAGGTAGGCAAACAGGCCGGCAGCCAGCACAAAGCCCAGCGGCGCGCCCAGCTGGCCGATCATGGCGTACCAGCCCCGGCGCTCCTTGGGGGCCGACATGGCCAGCAGCGACGGCAGACCGTCCCACGACCCGCCCAGTGCCAGGCCCTGGCCCACGCGCAGGATCAGCAGGGCCACGATGGCGGCGGTTCCCGCGTCCTTGTAGCCCGGCAAGAACGCCATGCCCACGGTGCAGACGCCCAGCATGAACAGCGCAATGGTCAGCTTGGTGCCACGCCCCCAGCGCCGCTGGATGGCCATGGAGATGGCGGTACCCACCGGGCGCACCACGAAGGCCACGGCCAGCAGCGCAAACGCCATCAGCGTGCCGTCCAGGCGGGACAGGAAGGGAAACAGCAAGGACGGGAAGACAAGAACGCAGGCGATCCCGAAAACGAAGAAGTCGAAATACTCGGACGAGCGTCCGATGATCACCCCCACGGCGATTTCGCTGGGGGTGACGTCTTCATGCGTATCAGCCCGCGAGAGAGAGGCGGCGCTTTCGTGAAAACCGGCCGCAGGATAGGTGGCAGTGGCGGGGCTGCTCATGAACATGGCTCCTTGACGTTGTGTAGCTAACTGACGGGGTAAGACCACCTCGTTCTACACGCAACTTCTGCCGCCCACAAGTGCGCTTTCACTATGCCAGGGGGTGGAAATGTCATGGAACCCTTAATTTGCACCATTTTGGTGCAAATTGCGCGAATGGGTTTGACCTTGGACAAAATGTCCCATCGACAAAAAAGCTAGCGCTAGTACATTCGCACGCATTCCGTTATCCGCGTTTACCCGAAACAAACGCACTGATCGCGCTCTTCACATGCTCAAACTTCCCCAACTTCGTGGGCCCACCTGGCTGCTCGCTCTGGCGGCGCTGGGCAGCCTGGCAGGCTGCAGCAAGGCTGTCGTGCTCAACCCGGCCGGTGACGTCGCCGCCCAGCAGGGCCAGATGGTCATCACCGCTACGCTGCTGATGCTGATCATCATCGTGCCCGTCATCGCGCTCACCCTGCTGTTTGCCTGGAAATACCGCCAGGGCAACACCGAGGCCGAGTACGACCCCGAATGGCACCACTCCACCACGCTGGAACTGGTGATCTGGACGGTGCCCCTGCTGATCATCATTGCGCTGGGCGCCATCACCTGGATCGGCACCCACAAGCTCGACCCTTACCGGCCTCTGGACCGCATCGACGCGCAGCGCGCCGTGCCCGCCGATGTGAAGCCGCTCGAAGTGCAGGTGGTGGCCATGGACTGGAAATGGCTGTTCTTCTACCCCGAGCAAGGCATTGCCACCGTGAATGAGGTGGCCGCCCCGGTGGACCGCCCCATCCTCTTCAAGCTGACGGCCACGTCCACCATGAACGCGTTCTACGTGCCAGACCTGGCCGGCATGATCTACGCCATGCCCGGCATGCAGACCGAACTGAACGCTGTGATCAACAAGCCTGGCGTGTTCAAGGGCATGTCGTCGCACTACAGCGGCGCGGGCTTCTCGGGCATGACGTTCAAGTTCCACGGCCTGAGCAACGAAGACTTTGCCCAGTGGGTGCAAAAAGCCAAGACCGAAGGCAAGCCGCTCGACAAGGGCACCTACCTGAACCTGGTCAAGCCCAGCGAACGCGACCCGGTGCAGCGCTTTGCCTCGGTCGAAGAAGGCCTGTACGACAAGGTGCTCAACCGCTGCGTCGAAGACGGAAAGATGTGCATGCACCACATGATGGCGATTGATGCCCAGGGCGGCGACGCCTATGTGCGCGCCATGGGGCTGAACCTGCCCCAGGACGTCTGCACCGTGCAAAACGCCACCCAGGTGGTGGCCGCACTCGAATCCCGCAACGCACCGGCATCCGCTTCCGGCGCCAGCATCCGCCAATGAGCCTCCCTATGACCTCCGAAACCCTTTCTCCATCCCACTGGGCGCTGGGCCGCCTGAGCTGGGACGCCGTGCCCATGGCGCACGAGCCCATTGTGCTCTGGACCTTCATCGCCGTGGTCCTGGGCGGCCTCGTCGTCATGGCGGGTATCACCAAGTTCCGCCTGTGGGGCCCGCTGTGGCGCGACTGGATCTGCAGCATTGACCACAAACGCATCGGCATCATGTACATGATCCTGGGCCTCGTGATGCTGCTGCGCGGCTTTGCCGACGCCGTGATGATGCGCCTGCAGCAGGCCATGGCCTTTGGCGACAACCTGGGCTACCTGCCGCCGCACCACTACGACCAGATCTTCACCGCCCACGGCGTGATCATGATCTTCTTCGTGGCGATGCCACTGGTCACGGGGCTGATGAACTACCTCGTGCCGCTGCAGATCGGCGCGCGCGACGTGTCGTTCCCGTTCCTGAACAACTTCAGCTTCTGGATGACCACCGCTGGCGCCGTGCTGGTGATGGTGTCGCTGTTCCTGGGCGAGTTCTCCACCTCTGGCTGGCTGGCGCTGTCCAACCTGGGGGCGCAGAGCCCGAGCACCGGCCTCGACTACTACATCTGGGCACTGCAGATTGCCGGGGTGGGCACGACGCTCTCGGGCATCAACCTGATCGTGACCATCATCAAGATGCGCGCGCCGGGCATGAGCCTGATGAAGATGCCCGTGTTCACCTGGACGGCCCTGTGCACCAACGCACTGATCGTGGCGTCCTTCCCCGTGCTGACGGCAGCCCTGGTGCTGATGTCGCTGGACCGCTATGTCGGCACCAACTTCTTCACCAACGAGCTGGGCGGCAACCCCATGCTCTACGTGAACCTGATCTGGATCTGGGGCCACCCTGAGGTGTACATCCTGGTGCTGCCTGCGTTCGGCGTGTTCTCCGAGGTGGTCGCCACCTTCAGCAAGAAGCGCCTGTTTGGCTACACCTCCATGGTGTATGCCACGGTGTGTATCACCATCCTGTCGTACCTGGTGTGGCTGCACCACTTCTTCACCATGGGCTCGGGCGCGAGCGTGAACACCTTCTTCGGTATCACGACGATGATCATCTCGATCCCCACGGGCGCGAAGATCTTCAACTGGCTGTTCACCATGTACAAGGGCCGCATCCGCTTCGAGCTGCCCATGATGTGGACCGTGGCGTTCATGGTGACGTTTGCCATCGGCGGCATGACTGGCGTGCTGCTGGCCGTGCCCCCGGCCGACTTCGTGCTGCACAACAGCCTGTTCCTGATCGCCCACTTTCACAACGTGATCATCGGCGGCGTGGTGTTTGCCATGTTTGCCGGCATCAACTACTGGTTCCCCAAGGCGTTTGGCTACAAGCTGGACCGCACCTGGGGCGTGCGCTCCTTCTGGCTGTGGCTGGTGGGCTTCTGGGTGGCGTTCACGCCGCTGTATGTGCTGGGCCTGATGGGTGTCACCCGCCGCGCCAACCACTTCGAAGACCAGTCGCTGCAGATCTGGTTCGTGATTGCTGCCATCGGCGCGGCCATGATTGCCGCCGGCATTGGCTGCTTCCTGATCCAGCTGGTGGTCAGCTTCCTCAAGCGCGAACAGCTGCGCGACTGGACGGGCGACCCCTGGGACGGCCGCACGCTGGAGTGGGCCACCTCGTCGCCTCCGCCCAACTACAACTTCGCCTTCACCCCTGTGGTGCACGAGATCGACGCCTGGTGGGACATGAAGAAGCACGGCTACCAGCGTCCACTGGCGGGCTTCCAGCCCATCCACATGCCGGCCAACACCGGCGCTGGCGTGGTGATCTCGGGGCTGTCGCTGGTGTTCGGCTTCGCGCTGATCTGGCACATGTGGCTGCTGGCGGCCGTCTCGTTTGCGGCCGTCGTTCTGGGCGCCATCATCCACACGTTCAACTACAAGCGTGACTTCTACATCCCGGCATCCGAAGTGATCTCCACCGAAGAAGCCCGCACACTCCAACTGGCCCGCCATGTCTGATATCCGCATCCACGCTGGCGCCGCAGCAGGCGCCCTGGCCCCGCGCGAGTACCACCTCGCGCACGAGCCCCATCCTGAAAACGGCACGGCCCTGGGTTTCTGGCTGTACCTGATGAGCGACTGCCTCATCTTTGCAGCGCTGTTCGCCACCTACGGCGTGCTGGGCCGCAGCTATGCCGCAGGCCCCACCGGCGCGCAGCTGTTCGACCTGACCCTGGTGGCCATCAACACCGCGTTTCTGCTGCTGTCGTCCATCACCTTCGGTTTTGCCATGTTGCGCAAGCAGCTGGGCGATGTGAAGGGCACGCTGCTGTGGCTGGCCGTCACGGGCCTGTTTGGCCTGTGCTTCCTGGGCCTGGAACTGTATGAGTTCTCGCACCTGCTGCACGAGGGCGCAGGCCCGCAGCGCAGTGCCTTCCTGTCGGCGTTCTTCACGCTGGTGGGCACCCATGGCCTGCACGTCACCTTCGGCCTGATCTGGCTGGTGGTGCTGATGGTCCAGATTGGCAAGCATGGCCTGATCCCCGAAAACAACCGCCGCCTGATGTGCCTGTCCATGTTCTGGCACTTCCTGGACGTGGTCTGGATCGGCGTGTTCACCTTTGTCTACCTGATGGGAGTGCTGTAATGGGCAACTCAAACCACCACCACGACGACCATGACGACGTCGGGTACCACGCCACCTACAAGGGCTATGCCATCGGCTTCCTGCTGTCGGTGGTGCTGACCGCGATCCCGTTCTGGCTGGTGATGAACGATGTACTGCCCTCGGCCACGGTGACCTCCCTGGTGATCCTCGGCTTCGCGGCCGTGC
>DATLGV010000324.1:0-1874 GCA_035540275.1 Acidovorax sp.
GGAGTCTATCGCCCACACACCCGCAGCAGGCTGCCGCACGGAGCCCCGCGCCAGCGCGGCCTGCGGCGCGCGCCGATAATCGCCCGATGCGTTTTTCTCCCCGCACCATCGGCCTGCTGGCGGCCGTGGTCACCGTCACCATCTGGACGGGCTTCATCATCATCGCCCGCGCTTCAGCCCAGCGCACGCTCACCCCGTTCGACATTGCGCTGCTGCGCATCGTGGGCGCCAGCCTGGTGTTGCTGCCCTGGGGCTGGTGGATGGTGCGACGGCGCCAGGCGGCCCTGGGGGCCTCGGCACCGGCTTCAAGCCTGGCGGGCATCTCCCCCCTGCCTCTGGGCACCACGGCGCTGCTGGGCAGCTTTGGCGGGCTGCTGTACGCGCTGCTGGCCTATTCGGGGTTCTTCCATGCGCCCGCCACGCATGCGGCGGTGCTCATGCCGGGCAGCCTGCCGCTGTGGACGGCGCTGCTGGCCGCCTGGCTGCTGCGCGACCACATCACGCCGCTGCGCGCCGCCGGCCTGGCGCTGATCGTGGCGGGCGACCTGCTGGTGGGCGGGCGCAGCCTGCTGGCGGCATTTTCGGGCGGAGATGTCTGGAAGGGCGACCTGCTGTTCATGCTGGCCGCGTCGTCCTGGGCCACCTACAGCGTGCTCGCGCGGCGCCACGCGGTCGATGCGGTGCAGGCCACCATCGCCATCACCGCGTTTGCCTGCATGGTGTACCTGCCCGGCTATGCGCTGCTGGTCTGGCTGGGCGCGGTCACCAGCCATCTGGCCCAGGCGCCGTGGAGCGAGATCGCGTTCCAGATGCTGTTCCAGGGCGGGGGCTCCGTGGTGGTCTCGGGCATTGGCTTCACACGCATGATCCAGCACTATGGCCCCGTGCGCTCGACCATGATCACGGCCCTGGTGCCCGGCCTGTCGGCCATCGGGGCAGTGGTGTTTCTGGATGAGCCGATGCACTGGAACCTGGTGGCCGGCCTGTTGCTGGTCACCGCCGGTATCCTCGTGGGGGTGCTGCGCAAAAGCCAGGCCCCTGCAGCCGCTGCCAAAGCGGCGTCCTGAGCGCCTGTGCTCCGACAGCGCCCCCACACATCGCGACCCTGCCCATGAATCTGCTTGCCTTTGACACCAGTACCGACACCCTCTCCATCGCCGTGCAGCACGGCGATGGGGTCTGGCAGCACCAGGGGCCCGGGGGCGCGCAGGCCTCGGCGGCACTGATCCCCGCCGTGCGTGCGCTGATGGCGCAAGCGGGCCTGACTTTCGACACGCTGGATGCGGTGGTGTTCGGGCGCGGCCCCGGCTCGTTCACCGGGCTGCGCACCGCCTGCGCCGTGGCCCAGGGGCTGGCCTTTGGCGCCAAGGGCGGGCAGGGAGTGCCCGTGCTGCCGGTGGACACCCTGCTGGCCGTGGCCGAGGAGGCCCGCCAGCAACACGGCTGCACGCAGGTGGTGGCGGTGCTGGATGCGCGCATGGACGAGGTCTACCACGCGCGCTGCGAGTGGCTGCCCGCCCAAGCCCGCTGGCAGGCCGACGAAGACTTCGGCCTGGGCGCACCCGAGTCGGTGCAGCCCCCCACAGGCTGGACGGTGGCAGGCAATGCCCGCGCGCCCTATGGCGACCGGTTGGCGCCCGCCGCCTCACACGTCACAGCCCTGCCCACCGCCACAGCCCTGCTGCGCCTGGCGCCCGCCCTGATCGCCGCAGGCCATGCCGTGGCAGCGGGCGACGCCCTGCCGCGCTACATCCGCGATAAAGTGGCACAAACCACCGCCGAACGTGCCGTGCTGCGCGCCGCCCAGGCGGCGTCCACTCCCTGAGATGTGGTGAATGAATCCCCCATGAGCGCACTGCCCACTTCTTCTGCAC
>DATLGV010000325.1:0-5239 GCA_035540275.1 Acidovorax sp.
CCCGCAGCCCGGCAATGACAGCCAGCTCCATCTATGCCACGCTGGGGTTGTCACGCAACCCGTTTCCGCCTACGCCGGACGCGGGGTCGTACTTCTTCACGCCGCGGCTGGAGGAGGATTTTGCGGAGATCGTGCACTGCATCGAGGCCCGCAAAGGCTTTGTCCTGCTGACGGGAGAGGTGGGGCTGGGCAAAAGCACCCTGGTGCGGCGTCTGCTGGACACGCTCAGTGGCAAGAACTGCCATTCGGCGCTGATCCTCAATACCTTCTTGCAGGACGGCGCGCTGCTGTCCGCCATACAGACGGATTTTGGCCTGCCCCCCTCGGATTCCGTGGAGCAGGGGCTGGCGCGGCTGACCGAGTTCTTGATCGCAGGCCACCAGGCGGGCGACATCAACCTGCTGGTGATCGACGATGCGCAGAACCTGAGCGTGGAATCGCTGGAGCTGGTGCGCCTGCTGTGCAACCTGGAAACCGGGCAGGAAAAACTGCTGCAGATCCTGCTGGTGGGGCAGCCCGAGCTGGAAGAAACCCTGGCCACGCCCGGGCTGCGCCAGCTCAAGAGCCGCATCATCAAGCACGCCCGCCTGTCAGGCCTGCAAAAGGATGAGATCACCCGCTATTTCGATTTCCGCGCCAACGCGGCCGGAGCGGAAGGGCGCCTGTCCCTGGAGCCTGCTGCTGCGGACGTTCTGCACAGGGCCACACAGGGCAATCTGCGGCGCATCCATCTGGTGCTGGATCGCTGCCTGTACGGGTTGGCGAGCACACGGGCATCGGTGGTCACGTCTGCGCTCGTGCAGCGCGCCGTCTCCGATTTGCCCGCTCTGGGCGACGAAGCCGCAGCGGTAGCCAGCGTCACCCGTAGCCGTCGCAGCCGCAAGGCGTGGGTGCTGGCCGGTGTGCTGGCTGGCACATCGGCCACCGTCGCGCTTGCCAGTTGGGGACTGGTGTCCCAGCCAGCACAGCCCCTCCGGCCCGTGGCCACGGAGGCGGTGGCCCTCCACGCGCCAGAGCCTGCCCGCGCGCCTCTTGCGGTCGAGCCCCCGGTATTGCTGCCCGGCGCGGCGTCCGTCCCCGCAACGGCCGTGGAGCCGATCACATCCAAGGGGCCACTGCCGCCCCGCCAGGCCTGCGAGAACCAGCTGAAGGCTGCTGCAGCGGCCGATGACGTGGTGCATGTGCACCGCCTGCCCGAGGGTATGGCCGACAGGCTGAAGCCATCGGATCGCCTGTGCCGCTTCCAGGTGGACCAGGAGTCCTGGGTGGCATGGCTGGGGCGCAACAACGCGCGCCAGATCCAGGCCGCAGAACAGGCCACGCGCAGGGTGCAGGGCAAGCTCAAGAGCATGGGCCTGCTGGACAAACGCGAGCCTGATGACGGCTTTTTTGGTTCGAAGACTGGAGAGGCGTTCGCCCGCTTTCAACAGCAGCAGGGCCTGCCCCCCACGGGCAAGCCTGACGAACTGACCTTCTTACTTCTGGAGCATCAGGATGCATCCCCCCGCTGAATCATTGCTGGAGGCCTCGGGCCAGTTGCAGCCCACTGGCGCCACGGCCGAAGAGCGCCTGGCGGTGCTGCGCGACAAGAGCCCTGCGCTGGGCGCCGCGCTGGTCAATGCAGGCCTGGTGTCTGCCGTTGCCATCGACTACGTGCTGCAAAAGCAGAAAATCGAGAAGGTGCCCATGGGCAACCTGCTGGTGGAGCTTGGCTTTGCGAGTGCCAACGAAGTGGCGCGCCAGCTCGCTGGCCAGCGCGGGCTGCGCTTTGTCAACGCCGACGAAATGCCTGAGCCCGACACCGCGGTCGCAGGTATCTTCAACCGCTCGTTGTGCCTGACCTATGGTTTCCTGCCGGTGCGGGAGAACGACCAGGGCCTGATCGAGGTGGTGCTGGGCGACGCACAGCCCGACACGGTGACGGAACTCGTGCAGCGCAAGCTGGGCAAAGGGTGCCATTTCTTCCAGGGTGAGTTCGACAGTGTGGCCCAGGCCATTCAGCAGCACTACTACTTTGCCGAGCACCCGCCCGCACGCCTGATCGAGAGCGAGGTCCGCAAGCTCGAAGCCGACGTGGACCGTGCCTACAGCCCCGCGCGCCTGCTGGAGCACATGCTTCATCTGGCCGTGCGCGAACGGGCCACCGACATCCACCTGGCCCCCACGGCGCGCAGCCGTTCCGTGCTGCTGCGTGTGGACGGGGTTTTGCGGCCGGTGTTTGCACTCTCACCCGCCCTCGACCGCCTGGTGGTGTTCGTCAAGCTGCAGGCCGACATGGATGCCAGCGAGCAGCGCCTGCCCCAGGACGGCAGCTTCACGGCCCAGGTGATGGAGTACAACTTCACCATCCGCGTATCGACGCTGATCTCCGAATTTGGAGAGCGCATGGTGCTGCGCCTGCTGCCTGAGCGCAGCAACCTGGACAAGCTGGCGGATCTGGGCTTTCTGGAAGAGGATGTGGCCGTCATGGCCAAGGCGTTCTCGCGCCCCCACGGCCTCATCCTGATCACGGGCCCCACCGGCTCGGGCAAGAGCACCACGCTGCACGCTGCACTGCGCATGCAGCCCTTGATCGAGCGCAACGTGCTGACGGTGGAAGACCCGGTGGAGTACCGCGTGCCCGTCGCTTGCCAGACCGAAGTGAACCGTCGCGCCGGGTACGAGTTCGCCAACGCCATGCGGCATTTTCTGCGGCATGACCCCGACATCATCCTGGTGGGTGAAATCCGCGACTCCGAGACGGCCCGTGCAGCACTCGACGCATCGTCCACCGGCCACCTGGTGCTGTCCACATTGCACGTGGGCAGCATTTTCGGGGTCATGCCCCGCCTCAAGCTGCTGGGCGTGGACGCCGAGACGATCGCCGAGAACCTGGTGGCCGTGATCAACCAGCGACTGGTACGCCGCGTCTGCCCCCATTGCGCCAAGCCGCGCCTTGCGACCGACGATGAGCGCCGCTGGCTGGGGCAGGGCGCTGCCGGTGAAATGGTGCAGGTGTTTCACGGCGTTGGCTGCCACCACTGCCGCGACACGGGGTATCTGGGGCGCCTGCCGGTGTACGAAATGCTGGTGGTCAACCGGGATCTGGCCGATGCCATCGCTTCGGACGCCACGCGGGCCGAAATGCGGCAACGCGCGCTGGCCTCGGGCATGCGTCCCATTCTGACCCTGGCGCGGCACCGGGTGTTGGCGGGCGAGACCACCATGGAGGAAATCCTCCGCACGGTGGGCGAAGACTGAGCCACTCTGGCGAAAGCATTGCATGGCCCATCTCAACACTTACTACTACCGCGTGCTGCTGCCTCATGGCAGCGTGCGTTCAGGCCTGTTGCGCCTGGCGGTCAAGCGCGACCTGTCTGCCCGCATGCGGCTCGAGGCCGATACCGATGGCACGGTGATCAGCCTCTGGCGCTTTCCCGTCTGGCTGGCGGTGGTGGCCGATGCCTTGATGCATCTGTTCCGCCAGCAGGTGCGCAGCGAAGACCTGGCAGGCTTTCTGCGTGACCTGGGCCTGATGATGCGTGCCGGAGTGCCCGCACTCGATGCGCTGTTCACCCTGGTGGAAGAAAGCCACAGCGTGGGCAACCCCGCCATGGCGGCCGTGGCCCGCAACATGCTGGACGACCTGAACGCTGGCGTGGGCATGACCGAGGCCTTCAACCGTCACCCCAACATATTTCCGGAGACGGTGCGCAATCTGGTCTCCATCGGTGACCAGACCGGAACGCTCGACCGCATGTTGGGCGAAGCCGCAGAGCACGTCGAGCGCATGATCAACATCCGGCGTGACATCAAGACCGCGCTGATCTACCCGACGTTTGTTTTTTCCACCATCATCGGCGTCGCCATTTTCTGGATCTACTACGTCGTGCCCAACATGGCGCGGCTGTTCAAGCAACTGCAGGCCAAACTGCCTCCCATCACGGAAGGACTGGTGGCATTTGCGAACCTGCTGTCCACCCACCTTCCCTGGGTGTTGCTGGTGACGTTCGTGGTGGTGGTGTCGGGCATGGTGCTGTTCAGGCGGTCGGAGCGGTTCCAGCTGGCCACCTACAGCCTGCTGCACCGGCTGCCTGTGGCGCGCACGCTGCTGGTGTCCTCCGGCATGGCGCACATCACCGAGCATCTTTCCATCCTGGTGCGTGCGGGGGTGGACCTGGTATCCAGTCTGCGCATTCTGGGGCGCGCCACCAAGAACCGCTATTACCGCACGCGCCTGATCCATGTGGCCGAATCGGTCTCGCGTGGCGAGTCCGTGTCCTCCTCCATGCGGCGCGTGGGCGGCTTTCCGGCCATGGCCGTGCGCATGATTTCGGTGGGCGAAGAGTCTGGCAGCCTGGACCAGCAGCTCTCCCATCTGGCTGCGGACTATCGCAAGCGCCTGGAGGTGCTGGTGAAGTCGCTGGCAGAAATCCTCAAGCCGCTGATCATCCTGATCGCGGGCGGTTTGTTCCTGTTTCTGATCGTGGCGCTGCTCTTGCCGATTTACGACCTGGTTCGCCAGTCGGTCAACCAGACCATGGGAGGGGGTTGAATGCTGACACTCGGTACGCCCTCCCCCTGCCTGCGCCCAGCCGCGGTGTCGACGCGGCCTTGTGCTCATGGGCCCGGGAGGGAAGCGGGCGCCACTTTTGCAGGCGCCGCTGTCAAGCGGCCTGGAGTGTTGCTGTGAGGTGGCGCACATACGTGGGCGTGGCGTTGGCCCTCCTGGTGGTTGCGGCGGGCAGCTTCTGGCTCGGCACGCGCGAGCCTTTTGCGGACAGGCCCGCTCCGCAATCCTCGCAGCAGCCGGCACCCGTGGTTGCCGTGGAGGCTGACAAGGCGCCTCCGGCCGTCGCTGCTGGAGCCAGCAGCCTGCGCTTGCAAGGCTCTGGGGCGGTGCCAGCCCCGGAGCAACTCTCCGAAGAGGAGCGACGCAAGCGCACGGCACAGGTGCGTTCAGAAATGTCCGCGCTGCTGGCGCAAGGTGGCAGCGTCTCGCCAGAGCGGGCGATGGCGCTCATCGATGAGCTGGAACGCCTTTCTCCAGGCGGTGCAGAGGTCGCGCATTTCCGGTCGCTGAAGAGCATGCTCGAAAACACCAGCAAGATTCAGGCGCTCAATGCCGAACTGCAGCGGGTGTCTGGCAGTACGGCGCCGGAACACGTGGCCCGTCGCCAGGCCATCCTGGCCGAGTTGCGCCAACTGGGGGAGCGGATTGCGGCCACCGCTGCCGAAATTCAGACCCGGGTGCCTGGGG
>DATLGV010000326.1:0-2807 GCA_035540275.1 Acidovorax sp.
CGTCGGAGCCCGCGCCGGGCTCGGTCAGGCAGTAGCTGGCCAGCTTTTCGCCGGTGGTGAGCAGCGGGCCCCAGTGGTCGCGCACGGCGGGCGTGGCCCAGGTGCCCAGCATCCAGGTGGCCATGTTGTGGATGGTGATGAAGGCGGTGGTGCTGGGGTCCACGGCCGCCATTTCTTCAAAGACCAGGGTGGCGTCCAGCCGGGGCAGGGCGAGGCCACCGGCGGCCTCGGGCGCATACAGGCCACAAAAGCCCAGCTCGCCCGCCTTGGCGATGGCTTCTTTCGGGAAGATGCCTTCCTCGTCCCAGTGCGCGGCGTGCGGCGCCAACTGGCCTATAGCAAACTCGCGCGCGGTCTGGGCAAAGGCGCGCTGCTCTTCGGAGAGTTCAAAGTCCATGGTGTTCTGTCTCTTGGCTTTTTGTTGTTCTGGGGTGGGGCGTGTTCATGGCTTGGCGGACGGGTGGTCCAGCGTCAGCCAGCGCATCAGGCCCTTGCGGCGCGCCTGGGTCTCGGCCGACAGGCACTCGTGGTACAGGCGCAGCCACTGGGGTTGCGATTCGTTGCTGCGCTGGGCCTGCTTGCAGCGCGTGGTGCGCTCGCGTTGCCAGGCGGTGTGCTCTTGCCGCAACTGGGGCCGCTCGTGGGCCGACAGGGCGCGCATCACGTCGCCATAGAGGATGGTGATCTCGGTATCGGCCGCCTGGAAGGCTTGCACGGCGCAGGCGTTGGTTTCTTCCACGGTGCCGCCGGGCTTGCAGGCCGCACCAGCCTGAGAGTGGGCATCGGCACTCATCAGCATCACGCAAACAGCACCGAGGCTGAAGACCATTGCCAATCCCCGCTTCTTCGTCTTGAAAAATTGCATTCCCCGCTTTTACCATCGACCACAGTGGTCATGACTGGCGCGGCCCAAAGCCAGTGCCACCGTGCAAGGGCCGCCCCGCCGCACGGGTGGCGTCCCCCTTCCCGCGCAAAGCGCGAGAGAAGGGGGAAGGCGCGCAGCGCCTCAGGGGGATGTCACTTCAAGCTAATCGTCGTGTTCACACCATGCGAGATGGTGCTGTCGTCAAACCAGCGCGCCGTCACCGTCTTGGTCTGCGTGTAGAACAGCACGACCTGCTTGCCGTAGGGGCCCAGGTCGCCCAGCTTGGAAGCGCGCGAGCCCGAGAACGAGAACAGCGGCACGGGCACAGGGATTGGCACGTTGATGCCGACCTGGCCCACGTCGATCTCTTCCTGGAACTTGCGCGCGGCCGCACCCGACTGGGTGAAGATGGCGGTGCCGTTGCCGTTGGGGTTGCTGTTGATGAACTCGATGGCTTCGTCAATGTCGGCAGCAGCCGACAGGCACAGCACGGGGCCAAAGATTTCCTGGTCGTAGATGGCCATGCCGGGCTTGACGCCGCTGAACACCGTGGGGCCCACGAAGTTGCCCTTTTCGTAGCCGGCCACCTGGGGCTTGCGGCCGTCCAGTTCCAGCGTGGCGCCGTCGGCAATGCCGCGCTCGATCAGGCCTTCCACGCGCGACAGCGCGGCGCACGACACGACCGGGCCCACATCCGTACCCTTTTCCACACCGGCGCTCACCTTGAGCGTCTTGGCCTTCTCGACCAGCTCGGGAATCCACTTTTGCGCCTCGCCCACCAGCACCACCACCGACAGCGCCATGCAGCGCTGGCCTGCAGCGCCAAAGGCGGCACCGGCCAGGGCGTTCAGGGTTTGTTCCTTGTTGGCATCGGGCAGCACGATGGCGTGGTTCTTGGCACCCATCATGCACTGCACGCGCTTGCCGTTGAGGCTGGCGCGGTTGTACACGTGCGTGCCCACCTTGGTGGAGCCCACAAAGCTGATCGCCTTGATGTCCTTGTGGTCGCAGATGGCGTTCACGGCCATCTCGCCGCCATGCACCACGTTCAGCACGCCGGGAGGGATGCCGGCTTGCAGCGCCAGTTCGCACAGGCGCATGGTCACCATGGGGTCTTGCTCGGAGGGCTTGAGCACGAAGGTGTTGCCCGTGGCAATGGCCATGGGGAACATCCACAGCGGGATCATGGCGGGGAAGTTGAAGGGGGTGATGCCTGCGCACACGCCCAGAGGCTGCAGCAGGGTGTAGGTGTCCACGCCACCGGCCACGTTGTTGGCCAGCTCGCCCAGTTGCAGGTTGCCGATGCTGGCCGCGTGTTCGACCACTTCGAGGCCGCGGAACACGTCGCCTTCGGCGTCCGGCAGGGTCTTGCCCTGTTCGGCCGTCAGGATGGCGGCCAGCTCGGCCATGTTTTCGCGGATGAGCTGCTGGTACTTGAGGAAGATGCGGGCGCGGGTGCCGATGGGGGTCTTCTTCCAGGTCTTGAACGCTTCCTTGGCCGAGGCCACTGCGGCATTGATTTCTTCTGCCGTGGCAAACGGCACGCGGGCCAGCACCTGCTGCGTGGCGGGGTTCACCACGTCGCGCCATTCGGTGGTCTTGGATTCGACGAACTGGCCGCCGATCAACAGCTTGACGGTGGGGGCCAGCACGGCCTGGGAAGTGGGTGCGTTCATGGGGTTTGTCTCCTGGAAAAAATGCGTGCAGGGGAACGGGCAAGATGCCCTCAACAGCGCCATGTTATCTGTGCGAAATTGCTGGTGCAATAGAGAAAATTGCACTTTGTTTTTGCATATTTGCACATCGTCACTCTGCTTGAACTGCCTCACGGCACAGCGCCCGCCCGGGGCCTTGCCCGCATATGCGGTGCAAGGCCCCAGGCGGGCGCGAGAGTCATTCGGCAGGTTGTGCAGGCGCAGGGCCCCTGGCCGTCACTCCAGGC
>DATLGV010000327.1:0-4072 GCA_035540275.1 Acidovorax sp.
TACCCGCAGCGGCGGACACGCTCACCACGCGGCCGGCGCCCAAGTCAATGGGCTGCTCGATGGCCGCCATCACGCGCTGCAGCGCGGCATCCACCTCGGCCGGGTCCTTCACGGCAGTGAGCACCAGCACAAACTCATCCCCCCCCTATGCGGGCCGCCGTGTCGTTGCCACGCACCTGTTCCAGCAGGCGCCGGCCGGTCACCTTGAGCACCTCGTCACCCAGGTCGTGCCCATAGCGGTCGTTGATGGGCTTGAAGCCATTGAGGTCGAGATAGCACACTGCAGTCTGGGTATGGGTGCGGTCGCACAGCGCAAAGGCCTGGGTCAGCCGGTCGGCCAGCAGCAGACGGTTGGGCAGATTGGTCAGGCCGTCGTGGAAGGCAATGTGCTCCACCTGCTCCTGGTATTGCTTCATGGCCGTGATGTCCTGCATGAGCCACAGGGACTCGCCCTGCCCCTCCAGCAGCACCCCGTTGACGTCGATCCACACGATCTCGCCCGTCACTTTGCGCATGCGGCGCTGCTGCCGGTAGTGCTGGCCCGAGGCCAGCACCGCGTAGGCGTCGCGGCCGAAGGCCAGGAAGTCTTCATGGTCCACATACATCTCTTCGGTCGAGCGGCCCTGCAGCGTGCCGGGCGCGTAGCCAAAGATGCGCTCCAGCGCCGGGTTGCGCCAGACAATGACACGGTCCTTGACCTTGGCAATGCCGATCAGGTCGTTGTCCAGCATCGCCTGCTGCTCCAGGTTCAGGGTGTGCAGCTGCTGGCGCGCGGCGTGCAGTTCGCTCACGTCGTACATGATGGAGCGGCTCATCACATACTCGCCCTGTGCGTTGAGGATGGCGGTGGACGACACGCTCACCCGCCGCTGATCGCCGCCCCGGCCGCACAGGTTGAACTCCAGCGGCCCGATCTTGCCGGTCTGCAGAAACAGCGGGAAATACGCGGCAAACAGTGCCTTGCCTTCGTCGTCAAAGAAATCGGCCGGTCCCAGCTTGCCGATCACCTCCTCACGCGGCAGCCCCAGCCATTGCAAGGTCAGCAGGTTGAGGTGCACATATTTGCCCTGGCGGTCGAGCGCGTAGTACCCGCAGGGCGCATGGTCGTACAGGTCCTGGAACCGGTCGGAGACCTGGGCCAGCTCGGCTTCGAGCTGGCGGCGCTCGGTCACGTCCCGCCCCACCGACTGCCACTCCACCAGTTGGCCGTCGTCGTCGAACGAGGCACGGTTGCTGAACTGGCACCAGCGGATGGTTCCGTCGCCCGCAACGACGCGGTTCTCCACCACCACCAGCGGCTGCGAGGGGCTCACGCTCTGCAGCTTCTGAGTGACCAGCGGCAGGTCGTCGGGATGCACGATGGGCGCCCATACCTGGCCCACCACCTCGTCCCGGCGCAGATGGAACAGCCTGCAGAACGCTTCGTTCACAAAGGTCATGCGGTTGCTGGCGTCAAACCGGCAAATGATCTCGGTCTGGTCCTCCAGGATGGACAGATACCGCTGCTCGCTCCGGTGCAGGGCCGCGGTGCGTTCGGCCACGCGCTGCTCCAGCTCGGCATTGGCGCTCTGAAGCGCCCAACAGCGTGCGCAGGGGGCTGATCGGTTGCAGGGCCATCCCGAGCGGCTGCCGCGTGACCAGCTACCTGCCCAGATCGGTGGTCGTTCCGGCATGCACGGAGACCACGGCCGTGAGGTATGGCTGCATTGCAGTGTCGCCCCAGGACATCACGCGGAACGCGCCCGGATCGAGCAGGATGGGCAAGGCAGCGCGAGGAGAAACCCGCATGCCGCTGCTCTATGCTGGCGCCATGCACGCCACCAAAACCCTGTTGATCGTTTACCACTCGCACACGGGAGGCACCCGCCAGATGGTGGATGCGGCCTGCGCTGGCGCCACAGCGGCTGACAGCGGGGTGGCCGTGCGGCTGCTGGCCGCGCCCGAGGCCCAGGCGACCGATGTGCTGGCGGCCGACGGCTACCTGTTTGCCACGCCCGAAAACCTGGCGGCTGTCAGCGGGCTGCTCAAGGACTTTTTTGACCGCACCTACTATGGCGCGCTCGACCAGATCAACGGCCGCCCCTACGCCAGCCTGGTCTGCGCTGGCAGCGACGGCACCAACGCCGCCCGCCAGATCGCACGCATCGCCACCGGCTGGCGCCTCAAGCCGGTGGCGGAACCGCTGATCGTCTGCACCCACGCACAGACACCCGCGGCCATTCTGGCCCCCAAGCGGATTGCACCGGCCGACCTGGAGCGCTGCCGCGCGCTGGGTGAAGCCATGGCGGCGGGGCTGGGGATGGGCGTGTACTGAATCCATCCCCCGCAAGCCGGTTCACGCTCTCCCACCGGCCGCCGCCCGCAGCCCTCGCACCGGGCCAGGGAGGCGGGGTTGCAATTTGTTTCCATATGTAAACAGGGGCTTAGAATATCCCTGACAAAGGCAAACGCAACGCAAGTTGCGGACGCAAAGCCACGGGCCCTCCCCTCGCACGCACGAGACGGGCCGCCGGGTTGCCCGCCAGGAATTCTCTGCCCGGATCGAGCCACCAGTGTGCGCCGCAGACTGCCCGGGGCCCAGAGGCGCAGGGCGCGTTGATTTGTGCAGAAGATCCCCGGTGGTCTTGCGCAGGTGCGCTCAGCGGCGCGCTGGCGCAGCCCGTTTGCACGCTTGCGTTCCATGCGTCTTGCCCCGTCTGTGGTGGTTGCCGTGCGCGACCGTCGTTGGAACCATTGTTTTGAACGAAAGAGCAAGATGAATCGGAAGCGGCAAATGGGCTGGTGGATGCGTGTGGCGTGCACCCTGCCCTTCGGTATGGCGGTGATGGCCGGTGCCCAGGGAGTAGCGCCAGAGCAGTGGTCAGAGGCGGAGCGTCAGTTTGTGCAAAACGCTCGCGGCCTTTACCAGCAGCAGGGCCTTGTTTACACGGACGAACAGGCGGCGTCCGCCGTGCAGCAAATGCGCCAGAGAGCCTCCACCGCCCCCCCCAGCCAGGGCGTACCGGAGTCGGAATGGAGCCCGCAGGAGCGCGAGTTCGTCAACACCGCACGGGAACAGTACCGCACCCGCGGCATGCCTTTCACCCAGGAACAGGCCCAGCTGGCCGTTCAGGCGATGCGCAACCGCATCGCCCAGTTCACAGGCTCGGCCGGTGCGTTGCAGGCGCTGGCGCAAACACGATCGCCGCTTGCTGCGCCCGCTCCGTCAGCGGCTGCAGGGGTCGCTCAGCGCACGGCCGACGGCCCCACGGAAGACCAGATCGCCCGAACGCTGGAGTCCTGGCCCCCCAAACCCCAGGAACTGGTGCTGACAGGCAGAAAGGATGGGTTCGACATCAACGGGCAGCCGGTACTGGACCCGGAGGGCCGCATCTTCAGCTACGCGGCCGATGTGGTGGGTGGTTCCATCACCTATGCGGTGCAATCCAGCCGGGGCGTGATTGTGAAAACCATGAGCGCAGCCGACCCCTCGCGCAAGCTCGTTCTCGCAACAGGCCGACAGACCCAGAACGGCTGGGATCTGGTCACATCCAGCGGCCAGGCGATGGGAGGGCACACCCTGGCGGTCTTGTCGGACGGTTTTCTGCTGGGCAGGGAATCGGCTGCGTTCCGGTACAAGGCCGGGCAAGGCGTGACCAGCATCGCTGTGCCCACGGGGTACTTTCTGGCCCCGCTGCAGCGCGGCCAGGTCGGGGCCACCGGCTACGTTCTGCTGGAGAAAGAGGCCGCAACCGGCACAGACTCCTTCTCACGCCTTGCCGCCAGCCTTCAAACCATCGGCTCCATTGTGGGCACCAACCGCAAGGAAGACTTTGCGCTGATGGACGTCCGCACCCGTAAGCTGCACCCGCTGAACATCTCCGCAAACGGCAAGGATGTCCATGTGCACTCCCAGTGCCGCAAGAAAAACTGGCTGGTCAGCGAGTGCGCCCAGATGCAGTCGTTCGAAGCCCTGTATGACCCCCAGGGCTTCAAGAACGGCCGCCACTATTACTGGTCCATCCATTGGCTCAACACACCCGCAGGTCCGGTGGCAATCACCCTGGAAGACGGCCAGGCGAACCTTTACGTG
>DATLGV010000328.1:0-1888 GCA_035540275.1 Acidovorax sp.
GTGTCGGGCGTCCCCCAGCTTGAGCGCCTTGTCCCACATGAAGAACGACGCCCCCAGCGGTCCCAGGCCCAGCACCGCCAGCAGCCCCCAGTCGCGAGGCTGCAGCGCCACCGCAGGCTCCAGCACCCCACGGCACAGCAGCGACAGCACGCCAGACACCAGCCCGAACAGGCCAATCGCCGTGGTGGGGAAGGCCGCCACACGCTTGGTCAGAAGCGAATAGGTGGCCCAGATGAAGGCGGCAGCCAGCGCAGGCAGATAGCCCCAGGCCAGAGTGCCGCTCAACTCGCGCCCGCCTGCAATGGCGATGGCGGCCCCGCCAAAGCCCAGCAGTGCCGCCAGCACATGCGGCAGGCGCAATGCCACGCCCGGCAGCACCACGGGTGAGAGCACCACGATGAACAGCGGCCAGAGGTAGTTGACGAGGTTGGCCTCTACCGGCGGCGCGTGGCGCAGCGCGATGAATAGCAGAAAGTGGTAGGCAAACAGGCCGTACACGCCCAAGGCCAGCGTGCGCAGCGGAATGCGCCACTGCGACGGATCACGCAGCACAAAGGGCCATGCGGGCACGCTGCCGATGATGAGCGCAATGCCCGTGAGCAGGAAGGGCGGAATGTGGGTGAGCGACACCCCCAGCGAGGCGAGAGAGGCCCAGAGGGCAATGGCGCCCAGGGCATAGAGGTTGGCTTGCATGGGCCCGAGCTTACGCGTGCGGATCGTCGCACAACAGCGGACTGTCGTCGCGCGCCTGGGGTTGTCAGCAGATGTGGGTGCGGCGCAGCGCGGCGGTGAGTGCCGAGGGCGAGCGGTATCCCGTGCGCCGCGCCACGTCGGCCACCGCCATGCCTGTGCCGCGCAGCAGTCGGGCCTGTGCCAGCCGCTGGCCCCGCAGCCAGGCCATGGCACCCATGCCCTGGTCGTCCCGGCAGCGGGCGGCAAACTGGCTGGGGCTCAGATGCACTTGGGCCGCCAGGTCGGCCACGGTCAGTTCACGGTGCCACTGCTGTGCCGCCCATTGCTGCAGTGCGGGCCAGTCGATGGTGCGTCGGCGCGCGGGGCCGGGCGCTGCTGCGTCGGGGCGGGCGCTGGTGAGCCAGGCTTCCAGCAGCAGGGCAGGGCCATGGGCTTGTGCGAGCGGGCGGCCTTGCCGCAAAGCGCTGGCCAGGTAGTGCGCCAGGGGCAGCGCATCGGGGGGCGGTGTGGTCGCGCTGCCTGGGCTGGCGCACTGCGCCCAGTCGGGGTGGGCGCTGTCGAGCACCAGGCACACGCTGCCACGGGTGGATTCAAAGTCGTGCCGATCGCCCGGGGCGATCACGCAGCCGCCACCGGGTGCCACGCGCACGCCACGGCCTGCCACCTCCAGGTCCAGGGCTCCAGAAAGTCCCAGCAGAATTTGGAAATGGTCATGGCTGTGGCTGCCCGGCGAAGCGCCGTAGTGTCGCAGCGAGAGCAGACCATTCGGGCCCATGGGCGCCTTTGGGAGGCGGGTTTCGGGGCTTACACGCCAGCGGCGTGCGCCTGCTGGTCCGCGTGGTAGCTGGAGCGCACCATGGCGCCCACGGCCGCGTGGCTGAAGCCCATCCGGTAGGCCTCACGCTCGAACATCTTGAACGTGTCCGGGTGCACGTAGCGCCGCACCGGCAGGTGCGAGGTGCTGGGCGCCAGGTACTGGCCGATCGTGAGCATGTCGATGTCGTGCGCCCGCATGTCGCGCATGACCTGCAGGATTTCCTCGTCGGTCTCGCCCAGGCCGACCATCAGCCCCGACTTCGTCGGCACCGCCGGATGGCGGCGCTTGAACTCGCGCAGGAGCGTGAGCGAATGCGCGTAGTCGCCGCCCGGACGCGCGCGCGCATACAGGCGCGGCACGGTCTCGAGGTTGTGGTTC
>DATLGV010000329.1:0-3544 GCA_035540275.1 Acidovorax sp.
ACCCGCTGGTGCTGGCTCAAAGACAAAGCCAGGTGGACGGACAAAGAGCAGGCCCACATGGATTGGCTGCCCCACACCCGATTGAAGACCGCCAGGGCGTGGCGGATGAAGGAAGGGCTGCGAGATCTCTACAGGGATTCATACTAATTTGCGTTCAAAGATATAGAAGTAATCCATTTGAACCCTGTCATCGACTGGGTTCGGGCCCGATCCGATTCGAGTGCAACAAGGCCCTCGGTCAGCGCCTCCTCCACCGCGTCGAGCCCCTTGAAGACGTGGTTGGCGAAGCAGTCCTCGCGCAGCGCCTTCCACAGGTGCTCCGCCGGATTCAGCTCAGGGCTGTAGGGCGGCAGCAGCACCACTTTCATGTTCGCGGGAACGACCAGTTCGCCAGCGATGTGCCAGCCCGCCTGGTCCATCACCATCAGGACGAACTCGTCAGCATGGCGCTGCGCAACCTCGGCCAGGAACATCGACATCGTCTCGGCATTGACCCAGGGCAGTACCAGACTGTCCATCACGCCGTCATGTGGGCTCACGGCGCCAAAGGCGTAGATGTACTTACGCTCCAGTCGGGCGCCCACCACTGGACGCAGGCCCCGAGGCGCCCAGCACCGCCTGGGCGAGCCGAGCAGCCCGAAGCGTCCCTCGTCCTGGAACATCAGCCGCACCGGGCGGCCGCACTCAGCCTGGCGCGCGACCTCTCGCCCCACCAGGCGGCGCAGTTTTTTTAAAGGCGGCCTGGGCCGCGACGTCCGCTTTGGGGTGCCTGGGGCGCGGAACCACCTTGCGCCAGCCATGGCGATCGAGCAAGCGGTAGATGGTCGAGGCAGCGACCGCCTTGCCGGTGCGTTCCTCGTAGGCTCGCTGGATCTCGCTGACGGTGAGCACGCCGCCCGCTTCAGCATTGCTCAAGAAAGGCTTGAGCAGGGTGCGCTCCTGCTCGACGCTCAGGTACTGGTTTCGGCGGCCGCCGCGGGCGCGCACATCAAAGACGGCGTCGCCTTCCTTGGCCCAGCGCGAGTGAATCACATGCACCGTCGCGGTGGACCACCCAAGCAACTGCGCGATCTCAGCGGCCGAACTGCCCAGGGTGGCGCGAATTAAAACGCATTGGATGCGCTGGTATTGGGCATGCGAGTTGGCTTGCTTGAGTTGCTCGGCAAGCCGAGCAACGGTTGCCTTGTCGCCAGTGATCAGATCCTTCATCCACGACTCCAGGAGTTGCGTGGATGAATATTTTATCTAATTTATTGAATGCAAAATGGTATCAGAACGTGTTCACGATCTTTTCAGGGACGGTCGCGGTCCGCCACGCGGCTGCTCAGGGGCTTGGGCACATAGGCCGGCAAAAAGGCGCAGCCCTTGCCAAAGCGTGCCTCGTTGGCCGGGCACAGCTGGGCAATGCCTTCGGGCGTGGGCTTGGCGCCCGCGTCCACCCAGCGCAGCAGCGCGGTCATCAGCGTGGGGTAGGTGGGGTCGCTCAGGTAGCTGTGGGTGTTGTGCTGGGTGAAGGTCTGCACCAGGCGCTCCGCGCTGCCGCCTCGCGCCATGGTGGCGCGGAAGGCCGCGTCCAGCTCGACAAAGGCCGTGGGGTCGTCCACGCCCTTGACGGTGAGCACGGGCACGGGGATGCGGCCGGTCAGGTCGGTGTCCTGCGCAAAGCGGGCCACGGCAGCGGGGTCGGCCCGGTAGCGCAGCACGGCGGCGTTCAGCCCGGCATCGTCGGGCGAGCCCCGGTACTGCACCCCCCGGTTGCCAAATGGGCTGGCGCCGCCCGTGCGGTGCTGCACCACGTCGCGGAAGTGGAAGGTGGCCCAGTTCATGTGGCCCTGGATGGAGGTGGCCGGGATGCGGATCACGTCCACGAGGGTCTGCACCTTGCGCTGCTGCTCGGGCGTGCGCTCGGCCACCGGCTTGTTCAGCGCCAGGCATTCGTTCACGCGTGCAGCCAGGTCCGCCTGGGTCATTGCCGCGTCGGCAGGCAGGCCGATGTTCAGCGGGTACTGCGCTTCGGTGGGCCGGGGGTGGTTGTTGCAGAGGTACTGGTAGACCACGCGCAGGTCGGTGCGGAAGTCGTACGAGCGCGTGCCGCCCGCCAGCACGCCGCTGGTGAGCAGCACGGCGTCGTAGGGGCGCTTGCCATCGGCCGTGGTCTGGAACATCTCGGCCCCCTTGGCCGCCACGCTGGCGCCCCAGGACTGGCCGTGCAGGATGGTGCGCTGCGGCTGTGCCACATGGCGCACGAAGATCTGGCGCAGCCGCTCGGTGTCCTCGGCGGCGGCACGCACCTCGACGCCGCCCTGGCGGAAGGTGCTGCCCGCCCACGCGTACCCCGCGCGGACCATGATGGCCCAGCGCTCCAGGTCTTCCACCGACCGCTCCATCTTCGGCGCGCCCAGGGCCGGGCCGCCGTGGGCGTGTAGCACCAGGTGGCCGTTCCACTGCTGCGGCACCGCCACCAGGTAATACGCACCGGCCGAATCCTTGCCCGACAGGCAGCGGGCGATGGGCGCCAGGTCCCTGGGGCACGGGGTGGCCGTGGGCGCGGCCTCGGCCGCCGCACTCACCGGCGCCGAGGCGGGCGGTTGCGTGGGCACCGGGGCGCAGGCTGCCAGCAGGCAGGTCACGCCGGCCAGCGCCAGGGTCGGCAGGGTGGGTGGTGTGGCACGGGGGGTGTTCATGGGTCGGGTCTCCGTTGTCTTTTTTGTCAGCGCTGGGCGCCATGTTCAATACTACAAATTGAATAGCATCTCAGGCATGTTCTACCGGTGCCAGAGGCCGTTCTGACCAATATCTGCATACTGGGCCCCGCGCGGCAGCCCCGGAGCTGGGCTCGGGTTCAGAACTTGCCCATGTAGTCGCGCTTGCCCAGTTCCACGCCGTTGTGGCGCGCGATGGCGTAGGTTGCGTTCACATGGAAGAAGAACTGGGGCAGGCCGTAGTGCAGCAGGTAGTGTTCGCCCACAAACTGCTTTTCGCGCGGCGTGCCGGGCTGGATGGTGATCGGGCGCGTGGCAGCCTCGGCAAAGGCTGCCTGCGGCAGGCCTTCGATGAACGCCAGCACGGTGCTGATGCGCTCGTTCAGGTCGGCAAAACCGGGGCGCTCGGCGTCGGGCAGCGAAGGTACCTCCACACCGGCCAGGCGCGCGGCCACGCCCTTGGCAAAGTCGCAGGCGATCAGCACCTGGCGGGCCATGGGGAACATGTCGGGGAACAGGCGGGCCTGCAGCAGCGCGTCGGACTCGATCTTGCGGGCCGTGGCATGGGCCTCGGTCTTGGCCAGGATGTCCTGGAGCGAGCCCAGCATCTGGCGAAAGACGGGGATGCTGGCGTTGTACATGGGGTTCGTCATGGGCGGTGTCCTGGAAATGCGTTGAAAACAAAGGGCGCCGTTGCAGGCCCTGCCAACCAGGGCCCCGGCGCCACCGACCGCGATTGCAACACAGGCCCGCGTGGCGTGCTGGCCGTCGTGCGGATCCCCTCCCCCGTTGGCCCTTCAGGCCGCCGCAGGCACGGGCCGCGCCGCCCGTGCGGCCACGCC
>DATLGV010000330.1:0-3441 GCA_035540275.1 Acidovorax sp.
GATATAGCTGTTAAGGAAGATTCGAGCAGCGCTACAGGGCAAAAAGACCCGCAGATCGCCTGTGAAGCACCCGAAGGCGCGGTGCTGGCCCCCATGCCCGCCCGCCTGGTGCAGCTGAGCGTGGCAGAGGGCGATGTGGTCGCCGCAGGCGCCGAGCTGGCCGTGCTCGAAGCCATGAAGATGGAGCATGTGCTGCTGGCCCCACACGCGGGGCGTGTGGGCGCGCTGCTGGCAGTGGCCGGTGGCTACCTGGTGCAGGGCCAGCCGCTGCTGGTGCTGGAGGCCGTGGACGACGCGGCCGATCTAGGCTTGCAGGACCACACGGCACATGACCCCGACCACATCCGCCCCGACCTGCAACGCGTGATCGACCGCCACGCCTTCACGCTCGACGCCGCACGCCCCGAGGCCATCGCCAAGCGCCACGCGCAAGGCGGCCGCACGGCGCGCGAGAACATTGCCGACCTGTGCGACGACGGCAGCTTCATCGAATACGGGGCCCTGGCCATCGCTGCGCAGGCGCGCCGCCGCAGCAAGGAAGACCTGATCGCCAATACGCCCGCCGACGGCATGGTCACAGGCATCGGCGGCATCAACGGCGCGCTGTTTGGCGACGAGAAATCCCGCGCCGTGGTCATGTCCTACGACGCCACCGTGCTCGCAGGCACCCAGGGCGCACGCAACCACGCCAAGACCGACCGCATGCTGGGCATTGCCCTCGCGCAGAAGCTGCCCGTGGTGCTGTTTGCCGAGGGCGGCGGCGGCCGGCCGGGTGATACCGACATGCCCGTGGTGGCGGGGCTGCATGTGCATACTTTTGCCAGCTACGCGGCGCTGTCGGGCCAGGTACCGGTCATCGGCATCGCCGCGGGGCGCTGCTTTGCGGGCAACGCCGCCCTGCTGGGCTGCAGCGACGTGATCATCGCCACGCGCGGCAGCAACATCGGCATGGGCGGACCGGCCATGATCGAAGGCGGGGGCCTGGGGGTCTTCAAACCCGAGCAGATCGGCCCGAGCCGCGTGCAGCATGCCAATGGCGTGATCGACGTGCTGGTCGATGACGAGGCCGGGGCGGTGCAGGCTGCGCGCCACTACCTGTCGTTTTTCCAGGGCCGCACATCGCAATGGTCCGCGCCCGACCAGCGCCTGCTGCGCGCCGTGGTGCCCGAGAACCGCTTGCGCGTGTACGACACCCGCACGGCGATGGCTGGCTTGGTGGACGAGGGCAGCCTGCTGCTGCTGCGCACCGGCTTTGGCGCGGGCATCCACACCGCACTCGCGCGCATCGAAGGCCGCCCCGTCGGCCTGCTGGCCAACAACCCGCAGCACCTGGGCGGCGCCATCGACGCCGACGCGGCCGACAAGGGCGCGCGCTTCCTGCAACTGTGCAACGCGCATGGCCTGCCCATCGTGAGCCTGGTGGACACGCCCGGCTTCATGGTCGGCCCCGAGGTCGAAGCCACGGCCCAGGTGCGCCACGTGAGCCGCCTGTTCGTCACCGCCGCCAGCCTGCGCGTGCCCACCTTCGGCGTGGTGCTGCGCAAGGGCTACGGCCTGGGCGCCATGGGCATGACGGCCGGGGGCTTTCACGCGCCCGTGTTCACCGTGGCCTGGCCCACGGGCGAGTTCGGCGCCATGGGGCTCGAAGGCGCCGTGCGCCTGGGCTTTCGCAAGGAGCTGGAGGCCCTACCCGAGGGGGCTGAGCGCGACGCGCTGTTCGCCAAGCTGCTGGCCAGGTCGTACGCCAACGGCGAGGCCATGCACATGGCGGCCACGCTGGAGATCGACGCGGTGATCGACCCGGCCGACACGCGCGCGTGGCTGGCGCGCGGGCTGGCGTCGGCGCAGGTGGCGCCGCTGGGGCGCCGGTTTATCGATACGTGGTGATAAGCTGGCCGGCTGATTTGTTCAACGGAGAGATTGCCCATGCCCGGCCTTTTGCCCGATATCGATCCTGATGGTTTGCTGGAATTTTCGGTGGTCTACACCGACCGCGCGCTCAACCACATGTCCAAGCGCTTCACCGGCGTCATGCAAGACATTCTGGGCACGCTCAAGGAGGTCTACCACGCCCACACCGCCGTGCTGGTGCCCGGCAGCGGCACTTTCGGCATGGAGGCCGTGGCGCGCCAGTTTGCCAACAAGGAAAAAGTGCTCATCGTGCGCAACGGCTGGTTCAGCTACCGCTGGACCCAGATTTTTGACGCCGACAAAGGCCTGGGCGGCGGCTCGGTGGTGTGCAAGGCGCGCCAGCAGGGCAGTGGCCCGCAGGCCCCCTGGACGCCGTGCCCGGCGGACGAAGTCGCAGCCACCATCCGCGCCGAAAAGCCCAAGGTGGTGTTCGCCCCGCATGTGGAAACGGCCAGCGGCATCATCCTGTCTGACGACTACCTCCGCACCCTGACGGCGGCTGCGCATGAGGTGGGCGCGCTGTTTGTGCTGGACTGCGTGGCGTCCGGCGCCATGTGGGTGGACATGCAGGCCACCGGCGTGGATGTGCTGATCTCTGCCCCGCAAAAGGGCTGGAGCGGCTCGCCCTGCTGCGCCATGGTGATGCTGTCCGAGCGTGCGCGCGAAGCCATCGAGGGCACCACGAGCAGCAGCTTTTCGTGCGACCTCAAGAAGTGGATGCAGATCGCCGAGGGCTACGAAAAGGGCCAGCACGCGTACCACACCACCATGCCCACCGATGCACTGGTGCGCCTGCGCGACGTGATGGCCGAGACCCGTGCCTACGGCTTTGCCAAGGTGCGCGAAGAGCAGATCGAACTGGGCGCCAAGGTGCGCGCGCTGCTCGAATCGCGCGGTTTCCCCAGTGTGGCGGCCGAGGGCTTCAAGGCCCCCGGCGTGGTCGTGAGCTACACCACCGACCCCGGCATCCAGACCGGCAAGAAGTTTTTGGAAGTGGGTCTGCAGACCGCTGCTGGCGTGCCGCTGCAGTGCGACGAAGGGCCGGACTTCAAGACCTTCCGCATCGGCCTGTTCGGCCTGGAGAAGTGGCACAACGTGGACCGCACGGTGGGCCATCTGACAGCAGCACTGAATGAGGTGAAATGAATGGCTTGTTTGGCTCCAGTCACTCCTCCTCTTCAATCACTTAGGGATAAAGGGTTCGATGTTCTATTTCTGTCGCATGCGAGGTCAATCCTAGAGGGAGAGTTTCCCGAGGCGTTGATAGAAATAGAGCGCGTCCTGAGTGCAATTGAGTTGCCGATCTCGGAGATCATCGGGTCGGGCGGTGGCGAGACCCAGTTCACTCAACGTTTGCGGAGGGCTCTTGCAACGCTGAACTGGAAAAAACACATTTTTGAAATCGGCAAGACGATCGATGGAGTGCCACGTGAATCAACCTCTCATGAAGTTGATCACGTAAAGCGTTACGTAGACGCAGGCGTTGTCGCGATGGAAATTGAGTGGAACAACAAGGACCCGTTCTACGAC
>DATLGV010000331.1:0-4169 GCA_035540275.1 Acidovorax sp.
TGTCATAGGCGGGGCGACCCGCAGCCGGGCCACTTTGCCCGAAGCCGCTGATCGCGCAGTACACCAGGCGCGGGTTCAGGCTGCGCAGCCGGGCCTCGCCCGCACCCAGCCGGTCGGCCGCCCCGGGGCGAAAATTCTGGATGTACACATCGGCATCTTTGACCAGCTCGTCAAACACGGCGGCGTCCGCGGGCAGCTTGGGGTTGAGCGTGATGCTCCGCTTGTTGCGGTTGTAGGTCTGGAAGTGAGGGCTGTAGAGCCCCCCCCGGAAGGCGCGGAACGGGTCGCCCGCCCCTGGCTGCTCGATCTTGATGACCTCGGCCCCCAGGTCAGCCAGGAACATGCCTGCTGCGGGTCCCGTGATGAACGTGCCTTGTTCCAGCACCTTGATGCCGCTGAGGACTTTTTGCACCGCTTATCTCCTGTTGTGTTGTCGGTCCGACCGCTCGGACGGGTGGGGGCTGCCGGGCCCCGATGGGACTTGCGATGGACTGTAGGTGGTGCTCAGAGCATTTGAAAATGATTGTTTTTCATCGTTATCATCGATGGCATCGATCACAAGTGGACCACCATGGAACTGCGGCACCTGCGCTACTTCATCGCTTTGGCGGGCTCACTCAATTTCACGCGCGCGGCCGAGCGGCTGCATGTGACGCAATCGACGCTGTCGCACCAGATCAAGCAGCTCGAAGATGAGATTGGCGCAGCACTGTTCGACCGCACGGGCAAGCGAGTGGCGCTGACCGAGGCGGGTGACGAATTCCTGCACCATTGCACCAAGGCCCTGCAAGAGATCGACCTGGGTCTGGGCGCCCTGCGCCAGAACAGCTCGGAAGTGACGGGCGAACTGCACATTGGCTCTACCCATACCTTCAACCTGGGTTTTATCCCGGGGTGTATCGCCAGCTTTCACGAGCGCCACCCGCGCGTGAAGGTGGTGGTGGAAGAGCTTTCGGCCGACCACATCGCCACGCGCCTGCAGCAGGGCACGCTGGATCTGGGCATTGCCTACCGACCTGCGGTGCCGGGGCCACTGCAGTTTGAGCCGCTGTACAACGAAGAAATGGTGCTGGTGGTTGCCAAGAACCATCCCCTTGCGCGGCGCAAGCGCGTGCGCATGGTCGAGCTGCACCGCCTGTCCATGGCGCTTCTGCCGGCGAGTTTCGCCACGCGGCAGATGCTGGACGAGTGCTTTCGCTCCTGTGGTGCCGAACCCCAGGTGGTGGCCGAAATCAACACCCTGGCACCCATGATGGAACTGGTGAGCAAAACGCAGCTCGCTTCCATCGTCGCGGCCAACGTGGTCGCCCCCACTTCGGGGTTGGTGATGGTGCGGCTGGAGAGCCCAACGCCTGTTCGCACTCCCGGCATGCTGTGGTCGCCAATGGCGCGAGAGTCGGCACCCACCCGCGCGTTCTCGGCCATTGTGCGCAAACTGGCGTTGCGCACCAGCCTTCAGGACGTGGCCCAGCGCGTTGGAAAGGTGCGCTGAGGCGGGGCGACGTTTGCACGTCCGCCTTCAACGGGGCTGCTGGCCTGGGACTTGCGATGGGGGCACCGAAGCGCACCCTCAGGCGCAGCGTGGTGGCTGGGCGCAGTACGATGGCATGGTCGCCAACCTGCTGTTGACCTCCCCGTGAGAACGTCACTGTGGTGTGGCGCAAGCTGCCCGAAATGAAACCCGTCATGTCCGATAGCAACGATCCTGCAACGAAGTCCTCGCGTGTTCGCGATGTTTCGCGCGGAGCATCGGCGCGCCATCTTCTGAGCCCCGCCCAGTGGACCGAGAGCGTGGCCATCGGCGCACCGCCGTCGCTGCGCATCTTCGCCATCGCGGGAGGGCAGGCCGCGCTGGCCGTGCTGCTGGCCATTGTGATCACGCATTTCTCGCCTTGGCCCCATTTGGTGGGGTACGCGTCGCTCGGCGCACTGGCGGCCTTGTTCGGACGTTTTGCCACGGTAGAGCGGCGCATGCACATTGTCGTGATCTGCGCGCTGCTGCTGGCGCTGGGTGTGCTGCTGCCCTCGCTTGCATCGTGGGCGGGCGCCGTCCCGTGGATGATGGTGCTGGTGCTCGCTGTGGTGGCTGGTGCGTCCACCGTGGCGGTGTCGCGGTGGAGGCTGGGCGGGCCGGGGGCCGTGATCATCGCGTTTGCGGCCGGGGCCGCCTACCACCCTGCTGGCAGCGGAGCCGAGGTGCTGGCCCGTGTGCTGGCCACACTGGCCGGGGGCGTGGTGGCGGGCTTGACCTGCCTGGGGACCGACCGCTGGCGGGCCGCAGAGCTCGCCACCCTGCGCCTGCCGCCTGTGGATATTCCGCCCTGGTCGCACCAATGGATCGCTGCTGCGCGCATCACTGCCTGTGCTGCACTGGCCGCATGGATGGCATTCATGCTCGGCTCGCATTACCCGGCATGGGCGGCGATTGGCGCTGTATCGGTCCTGCAGGGAGGGCATCTGCACATCACCATGAACCGCGCATTGCAGCGCATGGGGGGCACCATCGTGGGCTCCGTCATCGTGTGGGCCATGCTGGCGCAGCAGCCTTCGTTCTGGGGCATTGTGGTGGCGATCGTGCTGTTCCAGTTTCTGACCGAGGTGGTGATTGGCTACAACTACGCGCTTGGCCAGATCACTGTGACGCCCATGGCGCTACTCATGACCTATCTGGCATCGCCCGCCGTGGCCGCGAGCATGCCGGTCGAGCGGGTGCTGGACACCATACTGGGGGCGCTGCTTGGCATCGTGTTTGCCGTTGTCTTTTCCAGCGTGGACGATCGCATGCACCTGCATGAGCACCGTAGCAAAGCGCCCCGAGAGAGCTGAGACAGATCGGCATGCATGTGGGCCATGCAATGAGCAACTGCTGGCGAAGGAGCGGATTCCGCTGGCGGCACACTGGTGCCTGGATTCCGGCGCAATCGATGCAGCTTGGTGTGAATGGATGCTTCCGTCTCTGGCGTAGTCGCAATCAAAAAAGGCGGGGCATCGACCCCGCCTTTTGCGTGGAGGGCAGGCCGTGCATGCCCTCGATGTGCCGGTGAATCAGCCCAGCTTCATCTGCGAAGGCGTGCCGGTCAGATAACCCACGGCTGCGCCGCTCTTGTTCTTGTAGTTGGCCTTGATCATCGGGTCCAGCGTGTCCTTGACGGCGCTGTGGATGGGCAACCAGTCACCCGCATGCTGGAAGTTGCTCATGATGTAGGTCCAGCCGTTGATCTCGTCCACGGCGTGCAGGCCGGTGGACTCGCCGCCTGCAGGGATCGACATCACGCGCGAGAGCTGCTTGGTGTCCACGTTGTAGGCCCAGAGGAAGTTGTTGACGTGCTGGCTGCTGTCCTCGCCGATGAACAGGGTGCGCATCTTTTCGGAGAACTTCAGGTTGTCCGGGTTGGCGACGTTGTTGGGATTGGCCGTGTTGCCCAGCGCGTCGGCGGTGATGTCTTCACCGGCCAGCAGCACCTTGGTGTCCACGGGCATCCATTCGCTGTTGATGGTGCCGCCGGCCGTGTCTTTCTGGCCGCCGCGCAGGTTCAGGGCAAACACACCACCGGCCACCAGCTGCTTGGGCACCGAGATGCCATTGCCCGGCACGTTGGCCGCGTTGCCTGCCACCATGGACGACTGGATGTTCTGCAGCGCAGAGTAGGCAATCTTGTCCTTGGCGTTGACGGTGGTGCCTTCCATCTTGGTGAAGCCCAGGCTGGCGCCCAGGTAGGCGGCGTAGCGGTGGGTTTCCAGGAAGGCAGCGGCTTTTTCCATGCCGGGATTCAGCTTGATCCACTCGGTCTTGCCGTTGGCCACGATCTTGGTGTAGCTGGCGTCGGCAGGGTCGGTGGTCTTCACGGTCATGATGTCCGTGGGCTTGAGTGTGTTGGCCAGGTTCTCGATCTCGGCGCTGGTGGCGGAGCCCATCTTGATCCAGGTGAGGGGCGCTGCCGTGCCGACCTTGGGGTCGATGGAGAAGCCGCTGCCCACTTTGGCGACGTACAGCGTGCCGGACGACAGGTCTTTTTCCTTGTCGGCCACGAACACGAAGTAGCCGCTATTGGTGGCGTCGTCGCCCATCAGCGCCGTGCGGTTGTCAGGCATCACCTGCACCAGTTCGTGCGAGATGCGGCCCATGCAGAAATGCTTCTTGATGCTGCCGGTGCCGTCGGGGTTCACCG
>DATLGV010000332.1:0-4807 GCA_035540275.1 Acidovorax sp.
GTCTGGTTCAGGCCCAGGCGGTGGGCGATGGGGGCATAGATTTCCAGCGTCTCGGACGAGATGCGCCCCCACTTGCTGCGTGGCATGTCCGACAGCGTGCGCATGTTGTGGGTGCGGTCGGCCAGCTTGATGAGGATGACGCGCACATCGCGCGCCATGGCCAGGAGCATTTTGCGAAACGACTCGGCCTGGTTCTCTTCGCGGGTGTTGAACTGCAGCTTGTCCAGCTTGGTGAGGCCGTCCACCAGCTCGGCCACGGGGGCGCCAAACCGGTCGATCAGGTCGGCCTTGGTCACGCCGCAGTCTTCCATGGCGTCGTGCAGCAGGGCTGCCATCAGCGCCTGGGCATCCAGCTTCCAGGCGGCGCACTGCGCGGCCACTGCAATGGGGTGGGTGATGTAGGGTTCGCCGCTGTTGCGCAGTTGCCCCAGGTGGGCTTCGTCGGCGAAACGGTACGCCTGGCGCACCTGCTCGATGCTGGCGGCGTCCAGATAGTCCAGGCTGTCGGTCAGCGCGGCGAAGCTGGCCGCAGCCGCATTGGCGGCCGCAGCGGCTGCCGAGAGATTGCCTGTCGGGGGCGGTTCACCCGGCCGGGGCTGCGTTGCAGAAGGTGAATTGAGCACCGCGTTCATGCCTTAAATGTAGCGCGGGACTGCGCCAGAGGACTTTCGGGCAAAAAAAAGCACCGCTGGCGCGGTGCTTTTGGGTGGGCTTTGCCCAACAGAACGTTCAACCGGGAACCTTCTTGAGCATCTCCAGACCCACTTTGCCTTCGGCGATTTCACGCAAGGCGGTCACGGCGGGCTTGTTGCGGCTTTCGATGCGGGGGGCGTGGCCCTGGCTCAGCATGCGGGCACGGTACGTGGCGGCCAGCACAAGCTGGAAACGGTTGGGGATCTTTTCCAGACAGTCTTCTACGGTGATGCGTGCCATCGTTTACTCCGGGGATTCAGGTGATATTGAGCGACTGGAAGGTGTCAGCACGGGCGCGGCGCTGGGCGGCGTACTTGAGTCGCTGGGCGTGAACCACGGCTTTCAGGTCGAAAAGCGCGCGCTCAAACAACTCGTTGATTATAACGAAGTCGAATTTGCTGACCTGGGCCATCTCTTCGGCCGCATTCTTGAGGCGGACTTCGATCACCTCTGGCGTGTCTTCACCACGCCGCTCCAGGCGAGAGCGCAGCTCTTCCCAACTGGGCGGGAGGATGAAGACCAGCACGGCGTTGGCGAAGGCCTGCTTGATCTGCAGCGCACCCTGGAAGTCGATTTCCAGGATCACATCCGAGCCCTGGGCAATGCGCTCTTCGATGGCTTTCTTGGAGGTGCCGTAGCGGTTGCCGTGCACATGCGCCCACTCCACGAAGGCATTGCTCTGCACCATCGCGTCAAACTCGGATTGCGACGCGAAGTAGTAGTCGCGGCCGTGCTTCTCCTGGCCGCGCGGGGCGCGGGTGGTGTGTGAGACCGAAAGATGAACGTGCGAGTCCAGCTCCAGCAAGGCCTTGACCAGGCTGGACTTGCCGGCGCCACTGGGTGCTGCCACTACGATGAGATTTCCAGGATAGTCCATGGTTGATGTGCGCCAGGCGCTATCAAAAAATGAGTGTTATTCGATATTTTGCACTTGCTCGCGCATCTGCTCGATCAGCACCTTCATGTCCACGCTGATGCGGGTGAGGTCGAGCGCGGCAGACTTGGAGCCCAGCGTGTTGGCTTCGCGGTGCAGCTCCTGGATCAGGAAGTCCAGGCGCTTGCCGACTTCGCCCCCTTTTTTCAGCAGGCGCTCGATTTCGTCCAGGTGCGAATCCAGGCGCGTGATTTCTTCGGCCACGTCGATGCGGATGGCAAACGCCGTGGCTTCGGTCAGGGCGCGGTCGCGGGCCGCCTCGGGCAGGGTGGCGCCGTCGGTGAGGGCCATGGCCTCCTTCCAGCGCTCCATGAAGCGCAGGCGTTGCTGCTCCACCAGCAGCGGAACCATGGGGACGGCCTGTTCGGCCAAGGCGCGCAATTGTTTGACGCGATCCAGCAGCATGGCCGCCAGGCGCTTGCCTTCGCGCTCCCGCGCGGCCAGCAAGGCAGTCAGCGCTTCTTCGGCCAGGGCCGGAACGGCCTCGCTCCAGTCTTCGGTGCCCGAGTGTGCATTGGCGCACAGGCGCAAGGCGTCGGCCACGGTGAGGGGGGCCGCGCTGGGCAGCCAGGCCCGGACGGAATCCTGCAGAGAGTTGAGCCGCTGCAGCAGCCGCGCGGGCGGGTCTTGCAGGCTGTTGCCATCGTCGGTGTCGAGGGCGGCGCGCACTTCGACCTTGCCGCGCTTCAGGCGCGCCGTGAGCAAGCTGCGCAGCGTGGGCTCCATGGCGCGCAGTTCGTCGGGCAGGCGGAACGACAGGTCCAGAAAGCGGCTGTTGACGGAGCGGATTTCCAGTCCCAGCCGGCGCGTCTGGGGGGCGCGGGCGTCGGTTTCAGCGCCAGTGGCAGATGCGCCATGCTGTGCGCTGGCGTATCCGGTCATGCTGTAAACTGGCATTGGACTTTTTGATGGTTGCTTGCGATCCGGCGATTATCCGGGTTCCGCCTTACCCCCGAGTCATCTTCGCAAAATATGTCAAAAATCAAACCGGCTCCCTTGCCGCCCGATACCGCGATTGGCGGCTACCGTGTGGTACGCCGGTTGTCCTCCGGTGGTTTTGGTGTGGTCTATCTGGCCCTCGACGCCGAGGGCCAGCAGGTGGCCATCAAGGAATACCTTCCATCGTCCCTGGCCACCCGCGCTCCCGGCGAGCTGCTGCCCAAGGTGCCTTCCGAAAAACTCTCGCTGTATCGCTTGGGGCTCAAGAGCTTCTTTGAAGAAGGGCGCTCGCTGGCGCAGATCTCGCATGCCTCGGTGGTCAGCGTGCTCAACTTCTTCCGCGAGAACGAAACCGTCTACATGGTGATGAACTACCTGGAGGGCGCAACCCTGCAGGACTTCATCATCACCGCCCGCGACCTCAAGACGCAGAAGGTGTTCCGCGAGTCCACCATCCGCTCGCTGTTCGACGAGGTGCTGCGCGGCCTGCGCATCGTGCACCAGCACAAGATGCTGCACCTGGACATCAAGCCCGCCAACATCTTCATCACCGACGACAACAAGGCCGTGATGATCGACTTCGGCGCGGCGCGCGAGGTGCTGAGCAAGGAAGGCAATTTCATCCGCCCCATGTACACCCCCGGCTTTGCTGCGCCCGAGATGTACCGGCGCGACTCGCAGATGGGGCCGTGGACCGACATCTACGCCATTGGCGCCTGCATCTACGCGTGCATGCAAGGCTTCCCGCCCAACGAGGCGCCGCAGCGGGTGGACAAGGACCGCCTGTCGCTGGCCCTGACCAAGCTGCGCGGCGTGTATTCCGACAACCTGATCGAGGTGGTCGAGTGGTGCATGGCGCTGGACCCGCTGTCCCGCCCCCAGTCGGTGTTTGCCTTGCAAAAAGAGCTCAGCCGCGAGGGTGAGCGTCGCTACACCAAGCTCAGCGTGGCCGAGAAGATGCGGCTGCAGCTCGACACCCTGGTGTCCGACACCAAGAAGAATGTGCAGAAGGTGGGTGAAGCCACCGGTATCGGAGCCAAGCCCAAATGAACAGGACGCACGCCATGCGGGTTCGGGCGAGGCACATGTCCATGGATGGCGCCCCGGTGCATCCCTGTTTGCGTGAGTCCTTATGAAGTTCTCGGTATTCCAGATCAGCCGCCGTGGTGGCCGCGAGAAGAACGAAGACCGCATGGGCTATTGCTACACGCGCGAATCGGGCCTGTTCGTATTGGCCGACGGCATGGGGGGGCACCCCGAGGGCGAAGTGGCCGCGCAGATTGCGTTGCAGACCATCTCGGCACTGTTCCAGCGCCAGGCCAAGCCCCAGCTCAAGGATGTGCAGGAGTTCCTGTCCGGCGCGCTGCTGGCGGCGCACCACCAGATCCTGCGCTACGCCACAGAAAAAGGCATGCTCGACACGCCGCGCACCACCCTGGTCGCGGCGGTGTTGCAGGCGGGTACCGCCACCTGGATCCACTGCGGTGATTCGCGCCTGTACATGGTGCGCGATGGCGACCTGCTGACCCGCACGCGGGACCACTCGTACATGGAACTGCGCAACGCACCGCCGCCCGGGCTGGAGCGCATCAACCGCAACGTGTTGTTCACCTGCCTGGGCTCGCCCACCAAGCCCATCTACGACATCACCGGCCCGGTGTACCTGGAGCAGGGCGACCGCATTCTGCTGTGCTCTGACGGCCTGTGGGGCACGCTGAGTGACGACGAGATCGCCAGGCAGCTGGGCCGCAACACCGTATCGCACGCCGTGCCCGAGCTGGTGGAAGACGCCCTGCGCAAAGCCGGGGACAGCAGCGACAACGTGACGGTGGTCGCCCTGGAGTGGGAGACGCCGGATGCGTTCGAGTCCACCCAGGGCGTGTCCACCGACAGCATCAGCGACGGCGTGTTCGCCTCCACCATCCAGGCCGGCCCGCTCGATGGGCTGGTGGATGACCTGGACGACGCGGCCATCGAGCGCTCGATTGCCGAAATCAACGAGGCGATTCGCCGATCTGCTGCTCGCAAAGCCTGACGGACCTGATGGAGCCTGGCCTGCGCTGCGCAGCCTCGTGCAGCAGGCTGAGGCCTGCTATGTGAACCGTGCCGTTTTCTGGCGGGCGCCGTGGGCGACGCTTGGAAGGCATTCTCTGGACACCCAAGTACCATGACCACTTTCACCCGCACCGGCAACCGCGCCGCCCACCAACTGCGCCCTGTGCGCATCACCCGCCACTACAC
>DATLGV010000333.1:0-2963 GCA_035540275.1 Acidovorax sp.
GTTCGTGGGCGCGTCCACCTGCAGCTCGTCGCCCTCGCTCAATGCCACAGCGCGGTGCAGCAGGTTTTCCAGCTCGCGGACGTTGCCTGTCAGGGGGTGGGCCGCGATGGCGTTCAGTGCCCGGTCGGTGAGCCGGGGCACCGGCATGCCCGACTCGCAGGCGATGCGGGTGAGCAGCGCGGCGCACAGTGCGGGCAGGTCCTCGCGGCGCTCGCGCAGTGGGGGGATCACGATCTCGATCACATTGAGCCGGTAATACAGATCCTGGCGGAACCGGCCCACCTGGACGTCGGCCGCCAGGTCGCGGTGGGTGGCGCTCACGATGCGCACGTCCACGGTCTCTTCCTGGGTGGAGCCCAGCGGCCGCACGCTGCGCTCCTGGATGGCGCGCAGCAACTTGGATTGCATGGCCAGCGGCAGGTCGCCGATTTCGTCAAGGAACAGCGTGCCCCCGCGTGCGGCCTGAAAATAGCCATCACGGTCTTGAGATGCGCCGGTGTACGAGCCCTTGCGGGCACCAAAAAATTCGGCTTCCAGCAGGTTCTCGGGGATGGCCCCGCAGTTCACGGCGACCAATGGGCCGTCCGCGCGCTGGCTGCTGGCGTGCAGGGCCTGGGCTACCAGCTCCTTGCCGGTGCCCGATTCACCATGGATCAGCACGGGCGCCATGCCGCGGGACACCTTGGCCACGCGCTGCTTGACGTTGCGAATGGCTTCGGACTCGCCCACCAGGCGGTCCAGGGCGGCGTTGGCACTGCCGAATTCGTGAGCCGCCGCGTGGGCCAAGCGGCTGGATCCGTTGCTGCGCGCCGCACGCGGAGGCGGAACGCCGCCCGTCCCCTGGATGGCAGAGGCCACGACCGAGCGGAACTGTTTGAGGTCCACGGGCTTGGTGAGGTAGTCGAACGCCCCCGCGCGCAGCGCCTCGACCGCGTTTTCTGCCGATCCGTAGGCGGTCATGACCACGCAGCGTTCGCGGCGCTGCTGGTCGCGCAGGTCCTGCAGCAGTTCCATGCCAAACCCGTCAGGCAGCCGCATGTCGGTGATCACCGCGTCAAAGCGCTGGGCCTTGAGCTGCTCGCGGGCCTCCTGCACGTTGGACGCGGTCTCGACCCGGTAGCCCTCACGCAGCAGGGTGAGTTCGTACAGGGTGCGCAGATCGGGTTCGTCGTCGACGACAAGGATGGAGGCAGCAGGGGCGTTCATGGAAGGGGCAGTCAGACCACGATGGTGTCGAACAAGGTGGCATTGTCGGCGGGGCGGGTCGTGCGGCGGAAGCCCACGGTGAAGGCGTTGCCTCCAATGTCTCCGCGCGCGGTGGGGCGGTTCAGGCGCTGGTAGCTGATGGAGGCGCCATGGCGCTGGCACAGCTCCCGGCAAATATAGAGGCCCAGGCCGCTGGAGCGGCTCTCCGACGAGAAGAAGGGCTCGAACAAATGCCGCTCCACCGATTTGTCCATGGGCGCGCCGTCGCTCCACACCTGCAGGCTGACCTGGCTGGCGGGCGTGTTGCGCGTGGTCACCGACAGCGAATCGGGCTCCGGGCCCATGTAGCGCAGGGCGTTGTCCAGCAGATTGACCAGTACGCGACGCAGATGCTCGGCGTCGAACTCCACCTGGATGGCCCCTGCTTCCAGCGAAACCACGGCGCGCCGCCGGGACGGGTCCTGGGCCTGCCAGTCATTCCAGATCTGGGCGACCGTCTCATCCAGCGTCACGGTGGAGGCGGGTGCGTGGCTGATCTGGTGCTGCACGCGGGCAATGTCCAGCACCTCTTCGGCGATGCGGGCCAGGCGGTCGGCGTTCTGCCGGACCATGTGTGCCAGGCGTTTTTGCCCCGGGTCGTGCAAATCTTCTTCCAGCAGGGCATTGGCCTGCACGATGGCTGCCAGCGGGTTGCGGATCTCGTGCGCCACCGCCGCCGACATGCGGCCCATGGCCGCGAGTTTTTCGGTGCGCAGCCGCGCTTGCATCTCCCGCAGGTCGTGCAGAAACATCACGCACAGCCGCTCGGTGCGCGTTTGCAAAGCCGCATCACGGGTGGACGTGAGCCAGGTGCGCACATGCAGGCCGGTGGGGCTCTGGCCTTCGTGCAGCAGATCGACGTCGGCCGTCTGGGGCTGCTCGTGCCGGAAGGTGCGCCGCGCCAGGATCACCAGGGGATGCCACGGCGCAGTGGACGTGAGAGCGAGCGGCAGCCCGGTCGGTGTCGTGCCGCCCAGCAACTGCAGCCCCGCCGGATTGGCGATGCGCACGGTATCGCTTTCGTCCACCACCAGCACGCCATCGGTCAGGTTCTGGATGACCAGTGCACTGACCTGGGCCTGTACGCGGGCCGCCACCTGGCTTTGTTGTGCCACCTCTTGCTCCCGCGCCAGGCGGGTGGCGAGCTGGTGCACCAGGTAGCTCACGATGAAGTAGCCCGTCCCGGTCAGTGCGCTTTGCAGGTAACGCTGCCCTTCGTCTCCCGGGCTGTACCGGCCCACCCACCAGGCCCAGCCCAGCAGCAGCAGGGTGACTGCGGCGGTCGTTCCCAAGGCCAGCGTCAGTGTGCCCATGACCGCTGCGATCAAGATGGGCAGCCCAAACAGCGGCGTGTAGTTCATGGTGCCCGCATGCAGCAACTGCAGCGCGGTGATGGCCGCCAGGTCAACCCCGATGGAGGGCAGCCAATGGGCCCCGGCGCCCGGCAAGGGTGGGCTCTGGCGCGACAGGACCCGCAGCACCACGGTGGCCACCAGATAGGCCACGCAGACCGCCAGCACGGTGGAGCCCGCCACCTGGTTGATGAGCTGCCCGGCGCCCTGCAGCAGCAACAGCGCCAGGGCCACCATGACACGGCCCGTCAGAAAACCCAGCCACAGCCGCGCAAAGGGCGCGTCCGCCGAAGGCGCCAGGGGACCTGCGGGAACAGCTTGCATGGTCAAAACGGGGGGGGGGCGTAGCGCCGCTCAGCCCGGGCC
>DATLGV010000334.1:0-1500 GCA_035540275.1 Acidovorax sp.
CTGACCGACAGGCGCGCGGCCAGCGCGGCGGTGGTGATGCGTTCGGCCCCCGGCTGCTCCAGCATGGCGGCCAGGGCCTGCAGGATCTGGATGCGCCGCTCCCCGGGCTTGGGCCGCTTGCGGGCGGCCGCAATATCACCCGCTTCGGCGGTAGGGGCGGGCTCGGGGAGGGGCGAGATTTCAGGCATGCAGGGCAGGGACTCCGGTGGGGCCCTGCGCCCGGAACGCATGCCACCGGGCATGGTCTGGTCACGGCAGGGCGTGGATCACGATGGGACGTCTTGCACCCGCCGGCGGGGGCGTGGCCGCCACCTGTTTGCACAAGTCAATCGTGTGTGGAAATGATTCTCGCACAGGCCCCCGACCGGCCTGGAAGGACGACGTGCGGGGCTTTCTACAGCGGAAACACCACCGTCACCAGCAGCCCGCGCCCCTGGGGGCCCGTGCCCAGCGTCAGCGCCGCGCGGTGCACCCGGGCAATCTCATCCGCAATGGCCAGGCCCAGGCCGGTGCCCTCGCCGCCCGCGCCGGGCACGCGGTAGAACCGCTGCAACACGCGGGCGCGCTCGGGCTCGGGCACGCCCGGGCCATCGTCCTCCACCGCCACATAGGGCCGGGGCGGGCCCGCGCGCTCCTGGCGCAGACCGCAGCGGATGGTGACCACCCCGCCGGGCGGGGTGTATTTGATGGCGTTGTCCACCAGGTTGGACAACAGCTCGCGCAGCAGCCAGCCATGCCCCGTGACATGGACCGGCTGCACATCCAGCCCCAGGTCCAGGCCCTTGCCGGTGGCGGCGTCCAGAAAGGTCTCCAGCAGCGATTCGCACAGGTCCTTGAGGTCCACCCGCTGCGGCGGCTGCGCATCCAGGCTGCGGGCGTCCGCACGGGACAGCGCCAGCAACTGGTGCGCCAGCTGCGAGGTGCGGCGCGTGGCGTTGCGCAGCTTCTCGATCTGGTCCACCCCCAAAACAATGGCACCCTGCGCGCGGTCCTCATGCGCCAGCGGCATCTTTCGGCCCCCCTCGGGGAACGGCATGCGGGGCGGCGCCGCCGCCTTGGCCATCATGGCCCAGGCCTCGACCTGGGCCTGCAGACCCGCCAGCGGCGTGCGCAGCTGGTGCGCCGCGTCGGCCACAAAACGGCGCTGCCCTTCGGCCTGCGCGTTGACCAGCGCAAACAGGCGGTTGAGCGAATGCACCAGGGGGCGCACCTCGTCGGGCGACGCGGCTTCGTCGATGGGGCTGAGGTCGCGTGGCGAGCGGCGCTCCACCGCCTCGGCCAGCCCCACCAGGGGCTTGAAGGCCTGCCGCACCGCCCAGTGGATCGCGAACCCGGCGGCCACCAGCAGCACCAGGTTGGGCAGCAACACGCGCAGCAGCAGTTGCTGCGCCCATTTCTGGCGCGGGTCGGACCCGTCGGCCAGCGCCACCACCAGCTCGCCCGCCCCGGTGCGCCCGCGCTGTGCCGCCACCCGGTAGGTCACCCCGCCAAACTCCACGC
>DATLGV010000335.1:0-2890 GCA_035540275.1 Acidovorax sp.
CTGCCCAAGCATACCCGGGGCGGCCCACGATCCACAGGGTTCGGTGAACGGCACCTGCACCGCCTGCAGCGTCACATGGGTGATCTCGAACCGGTCATGCAAGCCATCGGTAGCCGCCTGCAGGAATGCGTCGTCCGGATGGCTGCCGGGCATCACCAGGTGGGCTGTTATGGCCACCTGCGAGGTGTCCATGGCCCAGATGTGCAGGTCGTGCACGCGGCTCACACCTGGCAGACCTGCCAGGTAGTCGTGCACCGCCTGCGGGTCCACGCCGTCAGGCACGCCGTCAGGCACGCCGTCAGGCACGCCGTCAAACAGCAGGTGCAGGGATTGCCGGAACAGGCTCCAGGTGCCCCACAGGATCACCGCCGCAATCAGCAGACTGACCACCGGGTCGAGCCAGAACCAGCCCATCCACAGCGTGAGCGCACCGGCGACCACCACGCCGGCCGACACAACCGCATCGGCGGCCATGTGCAGAAACGCGCCCCGGATGTTCAGGTCGCGCTCGCGTCCGCGCATGAACAGCAGGGCCGTCGCCGTGTTCACCACGATGCCGACGCCCGCCACGGCCATGATGGTCAGACCTTCACTGCCCGCCATCGGTTCGGGCGCGAGCAGGCGGCCGACGGCCTCCCAGACCAGCGCTCCCATCGCCACCAGCAGCAGCAAGGCATTGGCGAACGCCGCCAGGATGCTACCCTTCTTCCAACCGTAGGTGTGACGGGGGTCGGGTCGCAGCTTGCCTGCCAGTGCACCGCCCCAGGCCAGCACCAGACCAGCCACGTCGCTCAGGTTGTGCCCGGCATCCGCGATGCAAGGCCAGCGAGTTGATCTTCCAGCCGTAGAAGGCTTCGATCGCCACGAAGGTGATGTTCAGACCGATGCCGATGGCAAAGGCCTTGTTGAAATTGGCGGGGGTGTGGCTGTGCTCGTGTCCGGCACTCATCGCTTGGCCTTTCTCACGCGCGGCGCATCGCGCCCGCCAGATCGGTCCCCGGCGCCACCGTGTTGTACACCGTGCCGTACTTCTTGACGTTGTCGTGCAGCAGGTCGATGCGGCGGTCCGTTTCGTCGGTGTCCACAACGATCTGATAGCAGATGCTGTCCATCTTGGGCGGCACGTCCTGGCGCACACCGTCCACGATCACCTTCACGCCACGCAACTCAAACTTGAGGATGGGCACCACGCGCTCAATGCCTTTGACCATGCAGGCCGACAGCGCCGCGAGCAGCAGCTCGGCCGGGTTGAAGGCGTCGGGGTTGCCGGCCATGTCGGTGTCCAGGCCGATCCGGACCGATTTGCACAAGGACTGGCTCAGGTGGGCATCGATGCGCTCGGACTCGACGTGAAAACGCATCTAGGTGGGGGACTCGTTCATGTGTGGGTTCCAGACAGTTTGGTGTGGCATATCGGGCCATGTTGACACAGCGCGTGTACCATAGTTGCGGGCAACGTATGCCGATTGATGGCCCAGCGACTCGAGCAGCAAAGCTTTGACCGCGCGGCCAGCGTGCTCAGCATCACGCGGGGCGCTGTCTCCCAACGCATCAAGGCGCTGGAAGAATCGCTGTCCACGGTACTGGTCAAGCGCGAACGGCCGGTAGCGGCCAAGCATGCCGGTGAGGTGCTGCTGCGCCATGTGAAGGCGCTGCCTATCCTTGAAGGATCGGCACTCCAAGAACTTGGGCCAACCGCCAAACCACACGCGCCCGTGTCCCTGGCCATTGCGGTGAATGCCGACTCCCTGGCCACCTGGTTTCCTGAAGTGCTCAGGGAGTTGCTCATGGGTCAGTTGGTGGCCCTAGTTGTGATGTTGCAATAGGTTGTTCACCCGACGGCATCTGGGAGACTGGAGTTACCACGCTTCAGCACTCACAGAGGAAACCCGCCGGATGAACAGCCACAAGACTGCCAGATTGACGTTTGAAGGACGCAAATTGCTCATCGAGCGCATTGCCGTCCTGGGGCTGATGCCAGCGGCCGAGGCCGCTGGCATCAGCGTGCGGACCGCCCGTAAGTGGCGCCGTCGCTTCGAAGTGGGCGGAGTCGATGGCCTCATGGACTGCAGCTCACGCCCCGCCAAGACACGCAGCACCATTGATGAGGCACTCGGCCAGCGCATCGAGCAGTTGCGGCGCAGCCGTATGCCCATGCGCCGCATCGCTGCGGTGGTCGGGCGCAGCGTGGCCACCATCAGTCGCTGGTTGGCCAAGCTTGGCCTCTCCAGCCTGAAGGCGCTGCAGCCCGCTGCGCCCGTTTTTCGCTACGAACACGATACTCCCGGGGCCATGCTGCACATGGACACCAAGAAGCTCGGGCGCATCGAGCGACCCAGCCACCGTGTCACCGGCAACCGCCGCGACTCCGTCGATGGCGCCGGCTGGGAGTTCGCCCACGTGGCCATCGATGACCACAGCCGGGTGGGCTTCGTGCAGATGCATGCCGATGAGCGCAAGGGCTCGGCGGTGGACTTCCTGCAAGCCGCCGTTGCCCACTATGCCGCGCTGGGCGTGCGCATCGAGCGCCTGCTGACCGACAACGGCTCGGCCTACCGCTCGCGTCTGTTCGCCAAGACCTGTCAGGCGTTGGGTATCAAGCACTGCTTCACCAAGCCCTACCACCCACAAACCAATGGCAAGGCCGAGCGATTCATCCAGACCTGTCTGCGCGAATGGGCCTACGGCAGAACGTGGCAGCACAGCACCGAGCGCACCGCCTGGCTGCCATCCTTCTTGACTTACTACAACACCCGCAGGCCTCACTCGGCCCTAGCAGGCTGCTGAAATACCCCACGCTGAAGCCACCCCCATCAGTGCAATGAGGCAGTTTCGGTCGATTGGGTGTGTCGCGGTCGCGCAAAGCGTCATCCAAGGGGATGTTTTACGT
>DATLGV010000336.1:0-3206 GCA_035540275.1 Acidovorax sp.
CTGCGGGTGCGCGGGCGTGCCCGCGCGCTGCAGGTAGCTGGGGGCTGCGTACATGCGCAGTTGCAGGTCGCCCACATGGCGTGCGACCAGCGCGGGGTTGGGGATTGCGCCGCCGCGCACCACGCAGTCCACGTTGTCGCCCCCCATGTCCACCGTGCGGTCGCTCACGCCCCTGTGCAGGAGGATGACGTGGTGGACATGACGATATTCGTGGTCAACCCCGAGGCGAACTTCGCAACCGTCTGGAGCATCGTGCCCGGGTTTGGGGCGAGGCGCCCTCCCCCACCTTGACGGGCATCGGGGTGACGTGGCTGTATGGCTTTCAGTTCGAGATCAAGGTGATTGCGAAGCTGCCGGACAGCGCAGGTTGATGGTCGATTTTTTGAATCACATAGGCTGTTAGCGCTTATTGATCAAGCGCCAGCAGCTATTTAATTCATAGCATCACAGATTCGGCGCCAGCAGCCGCTCCAGCACCTTCTCGTCCATGCCCCGGCGCTGGGCCATGTCGTGCAGCTGGTCTTCGCCGATCTTGCCGACGTTGAAATACACCGCATCGGGGTGGCCAATGTAGAAGCCGCTCACGCTGGCCGCAGGCGTCATGGCCAGGCTGGTCGTCAGGCCCATGCCGATTTCTTCGGCGTTCAGCACGCGGAACAGATCGGTCTTGGCGCTGTGGTCGGGGCAGGCGGGGTAGCCGGGCGCGGGGCGGATGCCCTGGTACTTCTCGGCAATCATGTCGTCGTTGCTCAACTGCTCGCCCGCTGCGTAGCCCCACAGGTCGGTGCGCACGCGGTGGTGCAGGCATTCGGCAAAGGCTTCGGCCAGGCGGTCGGCCAGGCTCTTGAATAGGATGGCAGAGTAGTCGTCCAGCGCGTCGATGAAGGCTTTTTCCTTCTTCTCCACACCCAGCCCGGCGGTGACGGCGAACAGGCCTGCGTAGTCGGCAATGCCACTCTCCTTGGGGGCCACAAAGTCGGCGAGACACCGGCTGGGGCGGGTTACGCCGTCGATGGTGTGTTTTTCGGCCTGCTGGCGCAGGCCGTACCAAGTCATGGCCACCTCGGTGCGGGTGTCGTCGGTGTAGAACTCGATGTCGTCGCCCACGCTGTTGGCCGGCAGCAGCGCCATCACACCGCTGGCGGTGAGCCACCGGCCTTCGATGATCTTTTTCAGCATGGCCTGGCCGTCGGCAAACACGCGCGTGGCTTCGACGCCCACCACTTCGTCGGTGAGGATGGCGGGGTACGGGCCGGCCAGGTCCCAGGTCTGGAAGAACGGGCCCCAGTCGATGTACCTGGCCAGCTCGGCCAGGTCGAAGTTCTTGAACACGCGGCGGCCCAGCGCGCGCGGCACGGCGGGCTGGTAGGCCGACCAGTCGATCGGCGTCTTGTTGGCGCGGATCTTGGCCAGGGGCCACAGGGGCGTGGCCTTTTTGTTGGCGTGCTGGGTGCGCACTTTTTCGTAGTCGGCGTTCAGCTCATCCACGTAGCTCTGCACGCCGTCGCCCAGCAGGCTTTGCGCCACGCTCACGCTGCGCGAGGCATCGGGCACGTAGACCACGGGGCCTTCGTAGTGCGGCGCGATCTTCACGGCCGTATGCACGCGGCTGGTGGTGGCGCCGCCGATGAGCAGCGGGATCTTCTTGACGCGGAAGTGCTCGTCTTTCTGCATCTCGCCGGCCACGTACTGCATCTCTTCGAGGCTGGGGGTGATCAGGCCGGACAGGCCCACGATGTCCGCCCCCTCGACCTTGGCCTTGGCCAAAATCTCGTGGCAGGGGACCATCACGCCCATGTTCACCACCTCGAAGTTGTTGCACTGCAGGACCACGGTGACGATGTTCTTGCCGATGTCATGCACGTCGCCCTTGACGGTGGCGATGACGATCTTGCCCTTGCTGCGCACATCGCGGCCGGCCAGCTCGTCCTGGCGCTTTTCTTCCTCGATGTAGGGAATCAGGTGGGCCACGGCCTGCTTCATCACGCGCGCGCTTTTCACCACCTGGGGCAGGAACATCTTGCCCGCGCCAAACAGATCGCCCACCACGTTCATGCCGTCCATGAGCGGGCCTTCGATGACGTGCAGCGGGCGGCCACCCTTGGCCAAAATCTCGCGGTAGGCCTCTTCGGTGTCTTCGGTGATGAAGTCGGTGATGCCATGCACCAGCGCGTGCGACAGGCGCTCGCCCACGGTCTTGGGGTGCTCGGGCGTGCCGCGCCATTCGAGCTTCTTGCTTTCGTCCTTGGCGCCGCTCTTGGCCGTTTCGGCGATCTCGACCAAACGCTCGCCCGCATCCGGGCGGCGGTTCAGCACCACGTCCTCCACGCGCTCGCGCAACTGGGGCTCCAGGTCGTCGTACACGCCCACCATGCCGGCGTTGACGATGCCCATGTCCATGCCCGCCTTGATGGCGTGGTACAGGAACACGGTGTGGATGGCCTCGCGCACGGGGTCGTTGCCGCGGAAGCTGAAGGACACGTTGGACACGCCGCCCGACACCTTGGCGCCGGGCAGGTTCTGCTTGATCCAGCGCGTGGCTTCGATGAAATCGACCGCGTAGTTGTTGTGCTCTTCGATGCCGGTGGCCACGGCAAAGATGTTGGGGTCGAAGATGATGTCTTCGGGCGGAAAGCCCACCTCATCGACCAGCACGCGGTAGGCGCGTTCGCAGATCTCGATCTTGCGGGCGTAGGTGTCGGCCTGGCCCACTTCGTCAAAGGCCATCACCACGGCGGCCGCGCCATAGCGCTTGACCAGGCGCGCCTCGTGCTTGAACTTCTCCACGCCCTCTTTCATGCTGATGGAGTTGACGATGCCCTTGCCCTGGATGCAGCGCAGCCCGGCCTCGATCACCTCCCACTTGGAGCTGTCCACCATGATGGGCACGCGCGCGATGTCGGGCTCGGACGCGATGAGCTGCAGAAACCGCACCATGGCGGCCTTGCTGTCGAGCATGGCCTCGTCCATGTTGATGTCGATGACCTGCGCGCCGTTTTCCACCTGCTGGCGCGCCACGGCCAGGGCTTCTTCGTACTGGCCGTTGAGGATCATGCGCGCGAACGCCTTGGAGCCGGTGACGTTGGTGCGCTCGCCAATGTTGACGAACAGCGTGCCCTCGCCAATGGAGACGGGCTCCAGGCCGGACAGCTTCATGGGGGGCAGGGACGGGGCAGACGCGGACATAGGACTCACCTGTGCAGGGG
>DATLGV010000337.1:0-11293 GCA_035540275.1 Acidovorax sp.
CGGAAAGGGGAGCATGTGGAGCTGGTAGGGCAGTTGCAGCTCTTCCATCATCCACAGGGGGCGGAAGGAGCGGGCGCTGACGCAGTGGTGGAGGTGGAGCATGGGATAGGTAGAAAAAGTGCGGGCGGTGGCGCAGGCCAGTGTATTGGCGGGCGGCTACAGGTGCCGCGCTGTGGCCGCCATGCAGGGTGCAGATCGCGCCACCGGGCCCTTTGCATCACGCTTGGCTTGCGTGGCGTCGGAACTCCGCCGGCGACTGCCCCGTCCACCCGCGAAACGCCCGGATAAAACTCTTTTCGTTTTCAAACCCCGCCGCCTCGGCGACCTGCTTGATGGGCCGCTGCGTGCGGTGCAGCAGCTCCACCGCCCGCGAGCGGCGCACCTCGTCTTTCAAGCCCTGCAGCGTGGCGCCTTCTTCCTTCAACTGCCGGTGCAGGGTGCGGGGCGACACGTGCAGCAGCGCAGCCAATGATTCGGCACTGTGCTGGGGCAGTGCGTGCGCGGGCTGTCCAGGCAGCGGCGCGGCCAGCAGCTGGCGCACGCGCTGCACCAGCAGGCGGTCGCGGCGGTAGTGCAGCACCGTCAGGGGCAGGGCGTGCTGCAGCATCTGGCGCAGGGCCTGTTCGTCGCGGCGCAGGGGCAGGTGCAGGTAGCGGGCGTCGAAGTGAATGGCGGTGCGCGGCGCGCCAAACGTGGCCGGGCCGCGGAACAGCACGGCATAGGCATCGGCATGTGGTGGCGCATCGAATGCAAATTCGGCAGCGATGAGGGGGATGCGCGAGTCCACCATCCAGCAGGCCAGGCCGTGGGCATTGCGCAGCACCGACACCAGGCAGAACTCGCGCAGCGCGCCCAGGTCGCGGGCCTCGGTGATGGCCAGGGTGGCGGTCTCGCCGTGGGTGGTGAGGTGCAGGGCGATGTCATCGGTCAACAGACCATGATGGCGGCACCAGCGGGCCAGGGCCACCTGCAGCGTGGGCGAGCTGATGCTGGCGCGCGCCAGCATGCCGTAGCTGCCCCAGGGCAGGCGGCGGCTGAACCAGCCCAGGGCCTCGTCGTCCAGCTCCTGCATGGCGGCGTCGGAGATTTGCTCCATCTGCCAGGCGGTGATGTGGGCGCTGTCGTCCTGCAGCAGCTGCGGCGCAATCTGTGCCTGGGCCAGGGCGTGGTCGGGGCGCATGCCGCGCCGTTCGTAGGCCAGCACAATGGCGCGCACGAATGCGATAGGCGTGGCCGCAGGTGCGCCGGGTGTGGATGCGGGACCTGTGGCGGGTGCGGGCAGGCTGCGGGTGATGGGGGCGGGCGGTTTCACACCACCGAGTGTGCCAGCCGTGGCACGATTTGCAACCATTGTGGCAACCCGGCCGGGGTCTGGGCTTCTATGCTTGACTGTGCTTGCGAATGGCCCGCCATGCGTGTTCTGCATGTGCTGGCCGGATGACCGAGGAGACAAACCCGTGATGACTGCAGCCGCAACAAAATCCGCACCGCTGGTGGACAGCTACGCCCTTGGCGCCACCGATGTTCCCCTGATCGAGCAGACCATCGGCGCCTTTTTTGCCGACATGGTGGCCCGCCAGCCCGAGCGCGAGGCGCTGGTGAGCAGGCACCAGGGCCGCCGCTACACCTATGCCCAACTGCAGACCGAGGCGCACCGCTTGGCCAGCGCGCTGCTGGGCATGGGGCTCACCCCCGGTGACCGCGTGGGCATCTGGTCGCACAACAATGCCGAATGGGTGCTGATGCAGCTGGCCACCGCGCAGGTGGGCCTGGTGCTGGTCAACATCAACCCGGCCTACCGCACCTCCGAAGTCGAATACGCGCTGAACAAGGTGGGCTGCAAGCTACTGGTGGCCATGGCCCGCTTCAAGACCAGCGACTACCTGGGCATGCTGCGCGAGCTGGCGCCCGAATGGCACCACCAGCAGCCGGGCCAGCTGGGCTCCGTGAAGCTGCCCCACCTGAACACGGTGGTCTGGATCGATGAGGCGGGGCAGGGCGCCGACGAACCGGGCCTGATGCGCTTTACCGATCTGCTGGCACGCGGCAACCCCGCCGACCCGCGCCTGGCGCGCATCGCGGCGACGCTGAGGGCCACCGACCCCATCAACATCCAGTTCACCAGCGGCACCACGGGCTTTCCCAAGGGCGCCACGCTCACGCACCGCAACATCCTGAACAACGGCTTCTTCATCGGCGAGTGCATGAAGCTCACGCCCGAAGACCGGCTGTGCATTCCCGTGCCGCTGTACCACTGCTTTGGCATGGTGCTGGGCAACCTGGCCTGCCTCACGCATGGCTCTGCCATCGTGTATCCCAACGACGGGTTTGATCCGATCACGGTGCTGCAGACGGTGCAGGACGAGCGCTGCACCGGCCTGCACGGCGTGCCCACCATGTTCATTGCCGAGCTGGACCACCCGCGTTTTGCGGAGTTCAACCTCAGCACGCTGCGCACCGGCATCATGGCGGGCTCGCCCTGCCCCACCGAGGTGATGAAGCGCGTGGTAGAGCAGATGAACCTGCGCGAGATCACCATCGCCTACGGCATGACCGAGACCAGCCCTGTGAGCTGCCAGAGCAGCACCGACACGCCGCTCGAAAAGCGCGTATCGACCGTGGGCCAGGTGCAGCCGCACCTGGAGGTGAAGATCGTGGACCCGGACACCGGCGCCATCGTTCCCATCGGCCAGCGCGGCGAGTTCTGCACCAAGGGCTATTCGGTGATGCACGGCTACTGGGGGGACGAGGCCAAGACCCGCGAGGCGGTTGACGAAGAAGGCTGGATGCACACCGGCGACCTGGCCACCATGGATACCGAGGGCTACGTGAACATCGTGGGCCGCATCAAGGACATGGTGATTCGTGGCGGCGAGAACATCTACCCGCGCGAGATCGAGGAATTCTTGTACCGCCACCCGCAGGTGCAGGACGTGCAGGTGGTGGGCGTGCCCGATGCGAAGTACGGCGAGGAACTCTGCGCCTGGATCATCGCCAAGCCCGGCACCCAGCCCACCGAAGACGACATCCGCGCCTTCTGCAAGGGCCAGATCGCGCACTACAAGGTGCCGCGCTACATCCGCTTTGTCACCCACTTTCCGATGACGGTGACGGGCAAGATCCAGAAGTTCAAGATCCGCGACGAGATGAAGGATCTGCTGGGCCTGGAAGAACAAAAGACCGCTTGAAGAGCCACACCGTATGACCATTCTCGACACCCAACTCAACGCCCGCTCGGCGGACTTTCTGGCCAACGCCGCCGCCATGCGCACGCTGGTGGATGACCTGCGCGCCCAGCTCGACAAGGTGGCACAGGGCGGCGGCGAAGCCGCCCGCGCCAAGCACACCGCGCGCGGCAAGCTGCTGCCGCGCGAGCGCGTGCAGATGCTGCTGGACCCCGGCACGCCGTTCCTCGAACTGGCCCCGCTGGCCGCGCTGAACATGTACAACAACGACGCACCCTGCGCGGGGCTCATCGCCGGCATTGGCCGCGTGAGCGGCGTGGACTGCATGATCGTGTGCAACGACGCCACGGTGAAGGGCGGCACCTACTACCCGCTCACCGTCAAGAAGCACCTGCGTGCCCAAGAGGTGGCGCAGCAGAACCACCTGCCCTGCATCTACCTGGTGGACTCGGGCGGTGCCAACCTGCCCAACCAGGACGAGGTCTTTCCGGACCGCGACCACTTCGGCCGCATCTTCTTCAACCAGGCCAACATGAGCGCCATGGGCATCAGCCAGATCGCCGTGGTGATGGGCTCGTGCACGGCGGGCGGCGCCTATGTGCCCGCAATGAGCGATGAATCCATCATCGTCAAGAACCAGGGCACGATCTTTTTGGGCGGCCCACCGCTGGTGAAGGCCGCCACGGGCGAGGTGGTGAGCGCGGAAGACCTGGGCGGCGGCGACGTGCACACCCGCCTGTCGGGTGTGGCCGACCACCTGGCGCAGAACGACCTGCATGCGCTGCAGCTGGCACGCAATGCCGTGCGCAATTTGAATAAGAACAAGCCGCAGGCGCCCGCGGATCATGCGCCGATAGCTCCTCAATTTGCAGCAGAGGAGCTTTATGGCGTGATACCGGTGGACACGCGCAAGCCCTTTGACGTGCGCGAGATCATTGCCCGCATCGTGGATGGCAGCGAGTTCGACGAGTTCAAGGCGCGCTACGGCACCACGCTGGTCACGGGCTTTGCGCGCATCGAGGGGATGATGGTCGGCATCATCGCCAACAACGGCATCCTCTTCAGTGAATCGGCCCTCAAGGGCGCGCACTTCATCGAGCTGTGCTGCCAGCGCAAGATCCCGCTGGTGTTCCTGCAGAACATCACCGGCTTCATGGTGGGCCGCAAGTACGAGAACGAGGGTATCGCCCGCAACGGCGCCAAGATGGTCACGGCCGTGGCCACTGCGAGTGTTCCGAAGTTCACCATCATCATCGGCGGCAGCTTTGGCGCGGGCAACTACGGCATGTGCGGCCGCGCGTACAGCCCCCGCTTCTTGTGGATGTGGCCCAACGCACGCATCAGCGTGATGGGCGGCGAGCAGGCCGCGGGTGTGCTGGCCACGGTGAAGCGTGATGGCATCGAGGCCAAGGGCGGGCAGTGGAGCATGGAGGAAGAAGAAGCCTTCAAGGCCCCCATCCGCCGCCAGTACGAAGACCAGGGCCACCCCTATTACGCCACCGCGCGCCTGTGGGACGACGGTGTGATCGACCCGGCCGACACCCGCCGCGTGCTGGCGCTGGGCCTGGCCGCCACGCGCAACGCGCCCATTGAAGACACCAGGTTCGGCCTGTTCCGGATGTAACCCCACCAGAGCCAGAACCAGGAGCTGCGATGGACGCTGTCGCCCATTTCACCCAGTTGGCACGCTACAACGTGTGGGCCACGGCGCGCCTGCTGGATGCTGTGCGGGCGCTGCCTGATGAGGCCTACCGGCGCGACATGGGCCTGTTCTTCCAAAGCATCCACGGCACGCTCAACCACCTGCTGGTGGGCGAGCACCATCTGTGGTTTGTGCGCTTTGCCGAAGGCATCTCGCCCAAGGTGGCGCTCGATGCCGAGCTGGAGACCGACCGCGCGCAGCTCGATGCCCGGCTGCGCGAAGGCGCGGCCCGCTGGGCGCCGCTGATCGCCTCGTTCAAGCCTGACCGCTGGACCAGCACCCTTGACTACACCACCATGCGCGGCACGGCAGCCTCGCTGCCGTTTGCGGCCACGCTGGCGCATGTGTTCAACCACGGCACACACCACCGGGGCCAGATCACCGCCGCATTGACCGCCCTGGGCCAGCCGTGCCCCGAGCTGGACCTTGTCTACTTTCTGCAAAACCCGTCCAAGCCATGAGCAGCCAGAACCTTTCCATCACCCAGACCGGCGCCGTGGCGCGCATCACGCTCACGCAGCCGGAGATTCGCAACGCGTTCAGCGACGAAGTCATTGCCGAGATCACCGCCGCCTTCATCGATGTGGGTGGGCGCGCCGATGTGCGCGCCGTGGTGCTGGCGGCCGAAGGCCCGGCCTTTTGCGCCGGTGCCAACCTCAACTGGATGCGCCGCATGGCCGACTACACGCGCGATGAAAACATCGCCGACGCGGGCAAGCTGGCCGAGATGTTGCGCGTGATCTACGAATGCCCCAAGCCAACCATCGCCCGCGTGCAGGGCGATGTGTACGCCGGCGGCATGGGCCTGGTGGCCGCGTGCGACATGGCCGTGGTTGTGGAAACGGCGGGCTTCTGCCTCAGCGAAGTGAAGCTGGGGCTCATTCCCGCCACCATCAGCCCTTATGTGATCCGCGCCATGGGCGCGCGCGCTGCGCACCGTTACTTCCTCACCGCCGAGCGCTTTGGCGCGGCTGAGGCGTTGCGTATCGGCTTTGTGCACGAGGTGGTGGCTGCCGACCAGCTCGATGCCAAGGTGGACGAACTGCTCAAAGCCCTGACCACCGCCAGCCCCAACGCCGTGCGTGTGTGCAAGAAGCTGGTGATGGATGTGGCCGAGCGCGAGATCAATGCCGGCCTGATCGCCGCCACCGTGCAGGGCATTGCCGACATCCGCGCCAGCGACGAAGGCAAGGAGGGCGTGCAGTCCTTCCTCAACAAGCGCAAGCCCAACTGGTTGGTATGACGCACCCCCTGAGTCGCTACGCGCCTTCCCCCTCTCTCGCTTCGCGGGAGGGGGACGATGCCCTCACTGCGGGGCGGCCCTTGCTCGGCATCCCTGGCATGGGGTCGTGGCGGTCTCGCACCTCGGGGGCAACGCCGAGCGCGGCGGAGGACTGACATGGACACTCTCTGGTTCAACATCGTGCAGTGGCTCCACACGCTGGGGCTGCATGTGGATGGCGGCACCGCGCGCGCCGTGGGGGATGCGGCGGCTACGGCAACCACCCAACTCGACATGCCCAGCCTGCTGGCCCTGGCGGCCGCCCTGGGCTGGGCCAGCGGCTTTCGCTTGTATGCCGTGGTGTTTCTCGTCGGCATGATGGGCGTGCTGGGCTGGATGCCATTGCCCCCCGGCTTGGCCGTGTTGCAGAACCCGCTGGTGCTGATGGTGAGCGGCTGCATGCTGATGGTGGAGTTTTTTGCCGACAAGGTGCCATGGGTGGACAGCGCCTGGGATGCCATGCACGCCTTCATCCGCGTGCCTGCAGGTGCGGCCCTGGCCTTTGGTGTGTTCGGTGCCGACAACGCCACCCTGGCCGTGCTGGCGGGGCTGCTGGGCGGATCGCTCTCGGCCACCGCGCTGGCCACCAAGATGACCACGCGGGCGGCGGTGAACACCTCGCCTGAACCGTTTTCCAACTGGGGCTTGTCGTTCCTGGAAGACGGCCTGGTGGTGGCCGTGGTGTGGCTGGCCACGCAGCACCCGGTGGCCTTTGGCATCGCGTTGGTGGTGATGGTGGCGGTGTCGGTGCTGCTGCTGGTGGTGCTGTTCAAGTTTCTGCGCGCCGTGGTGCGGCGCTTGTCTTCTTTCTTTTCTGGTTCTGCCAAGGTGGCTTAGATGTTTACGAAAATTTTGATTGCCAATCGCGGTGAGATCGCTTGCCGAGTGGCCGCTACGGCCAAGCGTCTGGGTGTGAAGACTGTCGCCGTGTATTCCGACGCCGACGCCAACGCCAAACATGTCGCCGTGTGCGACGAGGCCGTGCACATTGGCGGCAGCGCGCCCAAGGACAGCTATCTGCGCTGGGAGCGCATCATCGACGCCGCCAAGGCCACGGGTGCGCAGGCCATTCACCCCGGCTACGGCTTTCTGAGCGAGAACGAAGACTTTGCCCAGGCTTGTGCCAACGCGGGCCTGGTCTTTATTGGCCCACCTGCCAGCGCCATCAATGCCATGGGGCTCAAGGCCGAGTCCAAGCGCCTCATGGAACAGGCCCAGGTGCCCCTGGTGCCCGGCTACCACGGCGCCGACCAGGACCCGGCGCTGCTGCAGCGCGAGGCCGACCGCATTGGCTACCCCGTGCTCATCAAGGCCAGCGCCGGCGGCGGCGGCAAGGGCATGCGCGCGGTGGACAAGGCCGAGGACTTCGCCGCTGCGCTCGACTCCTGCAAGCGCGAGGCCATCAACAGCTTTGGCGACGACGCAGTGCTGGTTGAAAAGTACGTGCAGCGCCCCCGCCACATCGAGATCCAGGTGTTTGGCGACACGCACGGCAACTGCGTGTACCTGTTCGAGCGCGACTGCTCGGTGCAGCGCCGCCACCAGAAGGTGCTGGAGGAAGCCCCCGCCCCCGGCATGACGCCCGAGCTGCGCGCCCGCATGGGCGAGGCCGCCGTGGCTGCCGCCCGCGCCGTGAACTATGTGGGCGCGGGCACGGTGGAGTTCATCGTCGAACAGCCCGGCGGCTACGACGCGCCGGAGCAGATGAAGTTCTACTTCATGGAGATGAACACCCGCCTGCAGGTGGAGCACCCCGTGACCGAGGCCATCACCGGCCTGGACCTGGTGGAGTGGCAGCTGCGCGTGGCGTCCAGCGAGCCCTTGCCTTTGAAGCAGGAAGACCTGCGCATCACCGGCCACGCCATCGAGGCGCGCATCTGCGCCGAGAACCCCGACAACAACTTCCTGCCCGCCACCGGCGCGCTGAATGTGTATGCGCTGCCCGATTGCGTGACCTTCGAGCGGGGCCCGGTCCGCGTCGACTCCGGCGTGCGCCAGGGCGATGCGATCAGCCCCTTCTACGACTCCATGGTGGCCAAGCTCATCGTGCATGGCGACACGCGCGAGCAGGCCCTGGCGCGGCTGGATGAAGCGCTGTCGCAGATGCACATCGTGGGCCTGGCGACCAACGTGCAGTTCCTACGCCGCGTGGCGAAGACGGCGGCGTTTGCGCAGGCCAAGCTCGACACTGCGCTGATCCAACGCGAGCAGGCCGTGCTGTTCCACCAGGAGCCGGTCGGCCTGTCGCTGGCCGCTGCATCGGCCGTAGCCCAAACCCTGCTGCATGAGCGTGCCAGCGAAGCCGCCGACCCGTTCAGCCGCCGCGATGGCTTCCACACCCATGGCGTGGTACAGCGCCGCTTTGAGTTTGAATTTGGCGGTGAACATGCCAAGGCGCTGCTGACCTACGAGCGCGGCGGCAGCCTGCATCTTGCCGTCGGTGAGGGCGACGCGGCCGTGGCCGGTCCGCTGGTGTTTGCGGCCATTCCCGGCGGCATCGAGCTGCAGTTCGCCGGCCAGCGCACGCGCGCCGCCGTGTATGCACAGGGCGAGGTGGACCATGTCTTCACCCCGCTGGGCGCCACGCAGATCACTTCCATCGACCTGCTGGCCCATTCGGGCGAGTCGGCCGCTGAAGGCGGGCGCCTGACGGCCCCCATGCCCGGCAAGGTCGTGTCGTTTGCCGTGAAGGCGGGCGATGCCGTGACCAAGGGCCAGCCGCTGGCGGTGATGGAGGCCATGAAGATGGAGCACACGATTGCAGCGCCCGCTGATGGCGTGGTGCAGGAGCTGCTGTACGCCCCCGGCGACCAGGTGACCGAAGGGGCAGAGCTGCTCAAGCTCGTGGTGGCCGAGAAGGCGTAAGCCCCATCGGGGCACCCCGTGCGTGACAGCGCGGGGTGCGCAATGCGGCTACGCTCGGAGCCCATGAAAATCATCTTTTGCTGTACCGATGCCAAGCCCGAGCCCTGGCTCCAGGGCTTTTCCGCCGCGTTGCCTGGCGCTGAGATTTCTGTGTGGCAGCCCGGCGCTCCCCAGGCCGACTATGCCGTCGTCTGGGCCCCGCCCCAGCAGTTCATGGACGAGCAGCCCGCGCTCAAGGCCCTGTTCAATATCGGTGCGGGGGTGGATGCCTTGCTCAAGCTGCGCCTGCCACCCCAGGCCCTGGTGGTGCGGCTGGACGATGCGGGCATGGCCGTGCAGATGGCCGAATACGTGTGCCATGCGGTCATCCGCCACTTCCGCGAGTTGGACGGCTACGAGGCCGACACGGCCGCCGGGCACTGGGGTTACCGCAAGCCGCGCCTGCGCAGCGACTACCCCATCGGCGTGATGGGCCTGGGCGTGCTGGGCGAGCGCGTGGCCCAGGCGCTGGCGCAGTTTGACTTTCCGATCAACGGCTGGAGCCGCAGCCCCAAGGCCATCGAGGGGGTGCGCGCGTTTGCAGGGGCGAGCCAGTTCAGCGATTTTCTGGCTGCGAGCCGCGTGCTGGTCAATCTGCTGCCCCTCACGCCCGACACCACCGACGTGATCAACAAGGACACGCTGGCCCGGCTGCAGCCCGGCGCCTACGTCATCAACGTGGCGCGCGGTGCCCACTTGGTGGACGAGGATTTGCTGGCCGCCATCGACAGCGGCCAGGTGGCGGGCGCCACGCTCGATGTGTTCCGCACCGAGCCGCTGCCTGCGGGTCACCCGTTCTGGACGCACCCCCGCATTACCGTCACGCCGCACACCTCGGCGCGCACGTTGCGCGATGAAAGCATCGCCCAGATCGCGCGCAAGATGGTGGCGCTGGAGCGGGGCGAAGCCGTGGCCGGTGTGGTGAACCCCGGGCGCGGCTACTGAGAGCGGCGCTGAACAGCGCCAGTGCGCCGTGTGAAGTTTGTGGCGGTCAGTCCACCGTCACACCGGCATCGCGCACCAGCTTGCCCAGACGCTGCGCGTCGGCCTTGATCAGCGCGCCAAAGTCGGCGGCGCTGCCTCCCACCACGGGCGTGCCAATGGCTTCCCATTTGGTGCGGAAGGCGGGCTCCTTGAAGATCGCATTAACGGTGGCGTTGAGCTTGTCGATGGTGGCTTGCGGTGTGCCTGCGCGCACGGCAATGCCGTGCCAGCCCGTGATCTGGTAGCCCGCAATGCCGGCCTCGGCCATGGTGGGCACGTTGGGCAGCACCTTGGCGCGCTCGCTGGATGTGACGGCCAGGGGGATCAGCTTGCCCGCCTGGATGTGGGGCAGCGAGCTGCCCACGATGTCGAACATCACGTTCACCTGCCCGCCGATCAGGTCGTTGAGTGCCGGGCCTGCGCCCCGGTAGGGGATGTGCCCCATCTTCACGCCGGCCGTGGTGTTGAACAGCTCGCCCGCCAGGTGTTGCGGTGTGCCGTTGCCAGCCGATGCAAAGCTCAGCACCGGCTTGCCTGCCTTGGCCAGGGCCAGGAATTCGGCCAGGGTCTTGACGCCCAGCGAGGGGTGGACTTCGAGCACCAGCGGAAAGGCCGACAGCTGGACCACCGGTGCCAGATCGGTCAGCGGGTTGAACGGCATGCTGGCGTAGAGCGAGGGGTTCACCGCCATCGGCCCGCTGGCCGCCAGCAGCAGCGTGTGGCCGTCAGCAGGTGCCTGCTTGGCCACCTCGGCGCTGCCGGTGTTGCCACCGGCGCCACCCTTGTTGTCCACCACCACAGGCACGCCCAGGCGGCTTTGCAGCTCGGGCTGGAGCATGCGGGCCATCAGGTCAGTGGGGCCGCCAGGCGGGTAAGGCACCACAAAGCGGATGGTTTTGCTGGGGAACGAGGTAGCGGCCGACTGCGCGGCAGCCAGGCCCAGGCCCAGGGCCAGCGGCACGGCGCAGGCTGCGTGCAGCAGGGCGCGCCGGGTGGCGCGCAGCGAAGGTGAAAGCGTGTGGCGGTAGGGCATGTCTGTCTCCTGGAGGGTGGATGGGTCCCGTCTGCTGCGGGTTGATGTCGATGGGTGAAGTGAACCAATGGGATGGACGCCCCTACCCTAAACGGCATCGAAAGTGCCACAGTGGAGACGTTAGTTGTTCCACTCAAACCAGCAGGAGCGTCCACCATGAAGATTACAACCATTGGCATCGACCTGGCCAAGAATGTGTTTCA
>DATLGV010000338.1:0-8075 GCA_035540275.1 Acidovorax sp.
GGCTTGCCGGTCTTTTCCATGATCTGCTCGACCACCGGGTAGGTCTCGGGGTGCACGCCCGTCATGTCCAGCGGGTTGTCACCGCCGCGAATGCGCAAGAAGCCCGCGCTCTGTTCAAAGGTCTTGGCGCCCAGGCCGGCCACTTCCATCAGCTGCTTGCGGCTCTTGAACGCACCGTTGGCCTCGCGCCAGCGCACCACGGCCTTGGCCACGCTGCCCGACAGGCCCGACACGCGGCTCAAGAGCGGCACGCTGGCCGTGTTCAGGTCTACGCCCACCGAGTTCACGCAGTCCTCCACCACCGTGCCCAGGGTGCGGGCCAGCTCGCTCTGGTTCACGTCGTGCTGGTACTGGCCCACGCCGATGCTCTTGGGGTCGATCTTCACCAACTCGGCCAGCGGGTCCTGCAGGCGGCGGGCGATGGAGGCTGCGCCGCGCAGGCTCACATCCACATCGGGCATCTCTTGCGATGCATATTCGCTGGCGGAGTAGACCGAAGCACCCGCCTCGCTCACCACCACTTTCTCGATGCTGCGGTCGACCTTCTCGGCTCCGCTTGCGGTGCCGAATCCTTTGCTCACCATCTTGATCAGGTCGGCAGCCAGCTTGTCGGTCTCGCGGCTGGCGGTGCCGTTGCCAATGGCAATCAGGTTCACGCCGTGTTTTTCCACCAGCTTGGCCAGCGTGAACAGCGAGCCGTCCCAGTCGCGCTTGGGCTCGTGCGGGTACACGGTGGCGGTCTCCACCAGCTTGCCGGTGGCATCCACCACGGCCACCTTCACGCCGGTGCGGATGCCAGGGTCCAGGCCCATCACCACGCGCGGGCCGGCCGGCGCGGCCAGCAGCAGGTCGCGCAGGTTGTCGGCGAAGACCTTGATCGCCACCTTCTCGGCCTCTTCGCGCAGGCGCGCGAACAAATCGCGTTCGGTGGACAGCGAGAGCTTGACGCGCCAGGTCCAGGCCACGCACTTGCGGATCAGGTCATCGGCCTTGCGGCCCTGGTGGCTCCAGCCCAGGTGCAGGGCGATCTTGCCTTCGGCCATGCTGGGCTTGCCGGGTTCGGGCTCCACCGGCAGCACCAGCTTGGCTTCCAGAATCTCCAGTCCACGCCCGCGGAACACCGCCAGAGCGCGGTGCGAGGGCACACGGCCGATGGGCTCGTCGTAGTCGAAGTAGTCGCGGAACTTGGAGACCTCAGGGTCGTTCTCGTTCTTGCTGTCCACCTTCTTGCTGCGCAGCAGGCCCTCGGCCCACAGCCACTCGCGCAGGTTCTGCACCAGCGCCGGGTCTTCGGCCCAGCGCTCGCTCAGGATGTCGCGCACGCCATCCAGCACGGCAGGCACGGTGGAGAAATCGGCGCCCGGCTTGCCATCGTCCAGCACTTCGGGCGGCTTGGTGAATGCGGCCGCTTCCACGGCAGGGTCCAGCGTGGGGTCGGCAAACAGCTTGTCGGCCAGCGGCTCGATGCCGAACTCGCGGGCAATCTGCCCCTTGGTGCGGCGCTTTTGCTTGAAGGGCAGGTAGATGTCTTCCAGCTCCTGCTTGGTGGGCGCGGCGGCAATGGCGGCGCGCAGCGCGTCGGTCAACTTGCCTTGCTCGTCGATCGCCTTGAGCACGGCCACGCGGCGGTCTTCCAGCTCGCGCAGGTACGACAGGCGCGCCTCCAGCTCGCGCAGCTGGATGTCGTCCAGCCCGCCCGTCACTTCCTTGCGGTAGCGGGCGATGAAGGGCACCGTGGCACCGCCATCCAGCAGCTCCACCGCTGCGCGCACCTGTTGTTCACTGACTTTGATTTCTGCGGCCAACTGCCGAACGATCTGCTGCATGGGTGGGGCGGACTCTCTGAGACTCGGTCAAACAAAAAAGCGAAGCGCGCGAGTTTGCCACAGGCGGTTTGGCAGCCCGGAGGCCGGTCGGCGGATTATTCCCAATACTGGAACAGTCAATTCTTGACTGAATGGTTTTTCCTTGAACACCATCGGCGTACAGTTCATCCCATCGATGAGCCGAACCCGCAAGGCGACTCACCGAACCCGGCTCAGGAATGGTTTTTGACCCGGCTTTTTTGAGACGCTTTTTTTTAACTTCACAGGATTTTCATCATGAACAAGACCGCCCGTTTCCTCTCCGTCGCCGCTGTTGCAGCTTTCGCCGCTTTTGGCGCCCATGCCAGCGAGGCCGATGGCTCGGAATATGCCCTGAAGTTCGAGACCAACCGCACCCGCGCCGAAGTGGCCGCCGAGGCCGCTACTGTGGCCCAGACCCGCAGCCAGGAGCCCGCTGGCTCGCGTGTGATGACCTACCAATCCACCGCTGACCGCGCTGCCGTGCGGGCCCAGGCTGCCGAAGCCCTGCGCACCGGCCGCATCCCTTCGGGCGAATTCAGCGCCCTGTGATCGCATGACCGATTGACGCAGTTGCGGGACTTCCCATGGTGGCGGCACTTCGCACGGTGCGGGGGCTGCTGCCATGGGAGGTGTTTTGGAACCTGTTCCAAGACACTCCCTCCCGCACTGGCCAAGCAAACGGGGCTCCCATCGGGAGCCCTTTTTGTTGCTGGGCTGCATGGGCTTGCGGGCGGCCACACGCTCGGCACCGTCAGCCCTTCATAGAATGAAGGACTGTTTGCACACCGCTCCATGTCCCTTCCCCCCTTCCCCATGCGCACCGAATGCCCCCCCGGCACCTGCGTGTGCGACCGGGATGCGTTGCTGCAGACGCCAGGGGAAGACCTGCGCATCCTGATGCTCACGCGCAGCGAAGAAAAGAAGATGCTGGACCGGCTGGAAAACCTGGGCAGCCTGGCCGACCTGCGCAGGATGCAGGAGCGCATGGAGCAGCAATTGGGCATTCGCCTGTCCATCACCCAAAGCCCGAACGAGGTGCGCAGCCTGCGGGGCATTGCGATCCTGGTGCACGAACAGCGGGGCCTGTGCCGCAAGACGCGGCAGGCCATTCCGGCGGCCATCAAGAAGAGCATGGACGCCCAGCCCCAGATCGCGTTTGACCTGTTGGACGAAAGCGGGCTGTTTGGCGGCTTGTAGCGCCTCGGCCCACTCGCACAGCTCCTGGCCGCCCCACCCCAGCACATGCAAGACGATCTTTTTGGCGATCTGCGGCCCAAGCCTTCCTCTGCACAACCCCCCGCCAAAGAGGCTCAAGCCCCCACACGGCGCACCCGGTCCGGCCCCGTGGCCCCCATCGCTCCGGACGATGCGTTGACCGCCCTCGCCGCCGCCCTGCCGCCCCGGTTGCGCCTGGGCACCTCGTCGTGGACCTACCCCGGCTGGCAAGGCCTGGTGTGGGAGGGTGAGCATTCCGACACCCAGCTCTCCAAACAGGGGCTGGCCGTGTATGCCCAACACCCGCTGATGCGCACCGTGAGCATCGACCGCAGCTTCTACCGCCCGCTCACGGTGAGCCAGTACGAACGCTATGCATCGCAGGTGCCCGACGATTTCCGGTTTGTGGTCAAGGCGCCCAGCGTGGTGACGGACGCGCTGGTGCGCAGCGAAGACGGACGCGGCCGCCAGCCCAACCCGGCGTTCTTGAGCCCCGAGCTGGCCCGCAGCGAATGTGTGGAGCCCGCGCTGCAGGGGCTGGGCCACAAGCTGGGCGCGCTGGTGTTCCAGCTCAGCCCCCTGCCGCTGGCGCAGCTCGACCGCCTGTCTGCGCTGCTGGATCGCCTGCGCGCCATGCTGCTGGCCCTGCCGCCTCTGGCACCGCTGGCGCCCGACGGCGTGATTGCCGTGGAGGTGCGCGACCCCGAGTGGCTGACGCCCGACTTTGCGGCCGTGCTGCGCGAAGCGGGCGCCACCTATTGCCTGGGGCTGCATGCCAAGATGCCGCCGCTGCAGGACCAGCTGCCCATGCTGCGCGCGCTGTGGCCCGGCCCACTGGTGTGCCGCTGGAACCTGAACCCCGTGCACGGCCCTTACGGCTATGAAGAGGCCGAGCGGCTGTACGAACCCTACGACCGCCTGCACCACCCGGCCCCCGAAACGCGGGCGGCACTGGCGGCGGTGATTGCGGGCATTACGGGCCGGGGACAGAACGCCTTCGTGACCATCAGCAACCATGCGGAAGGCAGCGCGCCGCTCACGGTGCGGGGCGTGGCGGAAGAAGTGGCGAAGCTGGCGGCCCGGTAGAACGCGGCCCGCTCCGTTCCGCTGCTTCGTTTTATGGCTCCTGCGCCTGCTCGATGCGGTTGCGCCCGCCTTGCTTGGCGCGGTACATCGCGCGGTCCGCGCGCCGCACCAGCTCTTCGGCCAGTTGCTCGCGCGCTGGCGCCATGGTGGCCACGCCAAAGCTCACCGTCACGATGCCCCATGGCGCGCCCTCGTGCGGCAGGGCAAGCGCCTGGATGGCCTGCTGGATGTGCTGGGCCATCTCCAGGGCGGCTGGGGCATCGGTGCCGGGCAGCAGCACCACAAACTCCTCGCCGCCAAACCGCGCCACCAGGTCGCCGTCACGCCGCCCTCCGGTCTGTGCCAGCGTGAGGGCCAGGGACTTCAGGCAGGCATCGCCCGCCAGATGGCCATAGTGGTCGTTGAAGTGCTTGAACACGTCCACGTCCAGCATGATCAGCGACAGCGGGCCGTGGGCCCGCTGGGCACGCGCCCATTCATGGGCCAGGGCCTGGTCGAAGTGGCGGCGGTTGGCAATGCCCGTCAGGCCGTCGGTGTTGCTGAGCAATTGCAGGCGGTTGTTGGCCTGGGCCAGCGCCTGCGTGCGCTCGTCCACCAGGGCCTGCAGTTCCTGGTTGCGCTGCTGCAGGCGGTTGGCGGGATACACCTCGCCGTCGCGCGCGAGGCCGTAAGGAATGGAGATGCTGCTGTGCGCAATCTTCCAGTCATCGCCCTCCTGCCGGAAGATGACCACGAGACGGGCAGTCTCACTGGCAAACACCGGGTCAGGGTTGGGCAGGTGGATGTGAAAAAACGCAGTCACGGCCAGCACGTCGGCCCCCAGCTCCTGGGGGAAGAGGTCCAGCATCTCGATGCCGATGTGCCCCGGGACCTGCGCAAAGTCGAGCTGCGTGATGTCCACCCATGCGCTGCGGGTATTGATGAGCTTGTCGCTGCTGCCCGCAAAGCCGCTGAAATTCTCGCTGAAACGGTCCACCAGCCGGGCATCGCGCGACGCATACAGGGCGATGTACTCGTCAAACAGCATGCGGGCCAGCCGCTGGCGTTCGGGTGACATGGGCAACTTTTCTCCTGAAGGCCGGAACCGGTGGAACCGCGGGCGCCGCTGTACTGCACAAAAAACAGGCGCTTCAACAAATGTAGCACTCCGTAACACCCTTGTGCAGCCTGCAGAGGAGACGATCTGCTGCGAGCAGCCATCTCCGGGTGGCCGGGCGAAACCGCCCGGGCTACTCCGTGTCGCCAAACAGTGACCGCGTGCCGCCCAGGCAAGCCCCTTCGATCTGCAGCATGCGCATCTTGGTCAGTGCGCCGCCCCCGGCCGAGAAGCCGCCGGGTTGGTCGCCCGCCGCCAGCACCCGGTGGCAGGGCACCACGGGCGCAAACGGGTTCAGGCCCAGCGCCTGCCCCACGGCGCGCGACAGGCCCTTGCCGCCCAGCTGCTCGGCCACCTCGCCATAGGTGCGCGTCTGGCCCGGCGGGATGGCCCGGGCGATGGCATACACCCGCTGGTGAAACGCCGAGACGCCCGACAGGTCCAGCGGCAGCTCCCGCAGGTCCAGCGGCTGTCCGGCCAGCAAGCCCTGGATGCCAGCGATGGCACGGCGCACCACGGCCGACGGAACGGCAGGCTGCAGCACCTGCGGGTACGCGCCCTGCGCCAACCCACGCAGCAGGCGCGCCTGGGTGGCCGGTGCATCGGCCTCGGGCAGCTGCACCGCCACAATGCCACCCGGCCCCCAGGCAATGCCGCAGGGGCCCAGCGCCGTGTCGAACAGAACATGGCCAGATGCGGCCTCGCGTACATCAGCGCCCTGCGGTACATCCGGGGACATATGCTATGTATTCAATAGCTTCCAGCGCATATTGCAAAGGCGTATGCAGCCGTTCTCATTCCAATATCCGCTGCCAGAAGTCTGCGGGCGCATCGTTCGGATCAGTCCGCCCGCAACGCCGCGCGCAGCTGCGCGCCCAGCTCGGGCTTGGCGGCAAATGGGTCGGTGGGGTTGCGGCCCATCATCACGTCTTCCATGCGCGTTTGCACCGAAGCCAGCGCCTTGGGGTGGCTGTAGATGTAGAACTGGCCTTGCGCTGCGGCGTCGAACACCTTTTGCGCGACCTCGACCGCCGTCACCTTGCCGCTGCCCACGGCCTTGTCGCTCATGGCCTGGCCGATGAGCTGGCTCTTGGTGGGCTTTTCGACCGGCATGTCCTGCGGGCGGTTGCGGTGGCTCTGGCTGATGCCGGTGGGCACGAAGAAGGGGCACAGCACGCTGGCTCCGATCTGGTCGGTGACCAGCGACAGGTCCTGGTACAGCGTTTCCGACAGAGCCACCACCGCGTGCTTGCTCACGTTGTAGATGCCCATGTTGGGCGCTGCCAGCAGGCCCGCCATGCTGGCGGTGTTGATGATGTGCCCGCGCCAGTCCGGGTCGGCCTTGGCGGCTGCCAGCATCATGGGGGTGAACAGGCGCACGCCATGCACCACGCCCCACAGGTTCACGCCCAGCACCCATTCCCAGTCCTTGACGGAGTTCTCCCACACCAGGCCACCTGCGCCCACGCCCGCGTTGTTGAACACCAGGTGCGGCGCGCCAAAGCGCTGCTGCACGTCGGCGGCGAGTTGCTCCATCTGGGCGGCGTTCGACACGTCCACCCTGCGCGCCAGCACCTGCGCGCCTGCGGCCTGCATCTCGGCCGTGGCGGCGTCGAGCGCGTCCTGCTGCACATCGACCAGCACCAGGTTCATGCCCAGGCGGGCGCCAATGCGCGCGCACTCCAGGCCAAAGCCCGAGCCTGCGCCGGTGAGGACGGCGGTTTTGCCGGCAAAGTTATCGATCATTTTTCTGTCTCCTTGAAATCGTTGTCATTTACAGCGTGGGTCAAAACTGGCGGGGCACAGGCCAGAGACGCCTGGCAAGGGCCGCCAAGCCGTGCATGCGGCGCAGCCGCTCAGGGGGTTGCTCTTAAAACATATCCGATGCGGGGGAAGTGAACGTGCACCGTGCCCGCGCGCGGGTCGGTGCGGCGCAGGGTGTAGCGCGTGCGGGTGGCGGCAATCAGCTCGCCTTCGGTGGGCTCGGTACCAAAGCTCTCGGCCGCAATCGTGACCTGGCTGCCCAGCGCAATGCCATGCTCGTCCTGGAACACGTCGTCCGTCAACGGCAGCGGGTCCATGCCTGCGGCCACGGTGATCGCGTCCTCGGCGCTGAACTTCTCCATGCGGCCGTGGCCCAGGGCGGCAATGCGGTCCATCCACTCCGGCACGGCGGGGGTGTTGGTGAAGATGTCCATCATCACGGGCACGCACTGGCGCGTGAACCACAGCGGGTGGTAGGCCGCAAAGTCAGCCAGGCAGGGCTCGGCGCCAAACAAAAAGTCGTGCTCCTCGGCCATATGGGCGATGCGGCGCAGGTACGAGCGGTAGGCGGCGGTGGCGTCGGCCGGGCGCAGGCGGTTCATGCCCGCACTCATCTCGCGGCGGTCGTCGCCAAAGGCCTGGGCCGCGGCAGGCGGCAGGTTGGCAAACAGCACGGCGGCGCCCTTGGGCTGCAGGTTGTAGGCCATGGCGGCCCAGAACAGCGTGGTGTCGGCCCACTGCGCGAACACGCGGGCCACGCCCTTGAGGTGCGGCGGATACAGCACGGGCTCGGGCTGTTCATGTTCCAGCACATCGCAGATCAGGGCCGAGTCGCAATAGATGTCGGCGCCAATCTGCAAAAACGGCGTCTTGCGGTACCCGCCGGTGAGGGCCACCACATCGGGTTTGGGCATGACGCTGGGGATGATGACGGACTTCCAGGCCAGTTGCTTGAAGCCGAGCACGGCGCGGATCTTTTCGGAGAACGGCGACGAGGGGTAGTGGTGCAGGATGAGGTGGGACATGGACTTCTCCACAAATGTCGGGACGGAGCGTCAGGCCGGAAG
>DATLGV010000339.1:0-3275 GCA_035540275.1 Acidovorax sp.
CATGTAGGCCGTGTTGGTCGCAAACTCGGCAGCGCAGGTGTCCACGCGCTTGTACACGGGGCGAACGTTCAGCGCGCGGCGTGCCTCGCGCACAGATTTCTCGGCGGTCTTGAGCAGCTTGGCCAGGCGGCGGTCCGAGAAGCCCTTCTTCTTGAGCGTGCGCAGCGTGTCAGCGTCCAGCGATGCCAGTGCAGCGTCGCCCTTTTCTGCAGCGATCTTGTCCAGCTCCAGCTCGATCTTCACGATCTCCTCGATCTGCACCAGGAACCACTTGTCGATCTTGGTGAGGTCGTACACCTCGTCCACCGACAGGCCCATGGCAAACGCGTCGCCCACGTACCAGATGCGCTCGGGACCAGGCTCGCCCAGTTCCTTCTCGAGCACTTCGCGGTCCTGGGTCTTCTCGTTCATGCCGTCCACGCCCACTTCCAGGCCGCGCAGGGCTTTCTGGAAGGATTCCTGGAAGGTGCGGCCCATGGCCATCACCTCACCCACAGACTTCATCTGTGTGGTCAGGCGGCTGTCGGCCGTGGGGAACTTCTCGAACGCAAAGCGTGGGATCTTGGTGACCACGTAGTCGATCGAAGGCTCGAACGAGGCAGGCGTGGCGCCGCCCGTAATTTCGTTCTTCAGCTCATCGAGCGTGTAGCCCACGGCCAGCTTGGCGGCGACCTTGGCAATGGGGAAACCCGTGGCCTTGGAAGCCAGCGCCGACGAACGCGACACGCGCGGGTTCATCTCGATGACGATCATGCGGCCGTCCTTCGGGTTCACCGAGAACTGCACGTTGGAGCCGCCCGTGTCCACGCCGATCTCGCGCAGCACCGCGAGAGAGGCGTTGCGCATGATCTGGTATTCCTTGTCGGTCAGCGTCTGCGCGGGGGCCACGGTGATCGAGTCACCCGTGTGCACGCCCATCGGGTCCAGATTCTCGATGGAGCAGATGATGATGCAGTTGTCCGCCTTGTCGCGGACCACTTCCATCTCGTACTCCTTCCAGCCGAGCAGCGATTCTTCGATCAGAAGCTCGTTGGTGGGCGAGGCTTCCAGGCCGCGCTTGCAGATGGTCTCGAACTCTTCGGGGTTGTAGGCAATGCCGCCGCCCGTGCCGCCCAGCGTGAAGCTGGGGCGGATCACCGTGGGGAAGCCCACGCTCTTTTGCACGGCCCAGGCTTCGTCCATGCTGTGCGCAATGCCCGAGCGCGCGGAGCCCAGACCGATCTTGGTCATGGCGTCCTTGAACTTCAGGCGGTCTTCGGCCTTGTCGATGGCCTCGGGGGTGGCACCGATCAGCTCGACCTTGTACTTGTCGAGCACGCCGTTGCGCCACAGGTCGAGCGCGCAGTTCAGCGCGGTCTGGCCGCCCATGGTAGGCAGGATGGCATCGGGGCGTTCCTTGGCGATGATCTTCTCGACCGTCTGCCAGGTGATGGGCTCGATGTAGGTGACGTCGGCGGTGGCCGGGTCGGTCATGATCGTCGCAGGGTTGCTGTTGATCAGGATGACCTTGTAGCCTTCTTCGCGTAGGGCCTTGCAGGCCTGCACGCCGGAGTAGACGAACTCGCAGGCCTGGCCGATGATGATCGGGCCGGCGCCAATGATGAGGATCGATTTGAGGTCTGTGCGCTTTGGCATTATTTCTTCTCCATCAGCGCGGTGAAGCGGTCAAACAGGTAGGCGATGTCGTGCGGGCCGGGCGATGCCTCGGGGTGGCCCTGGAAGCAGAACGCAGGCTTGTCGGTGCGCTCCAGGCCTTGCAGCGTGCCGTCGAACAGGCTGATGTGCGTGGGACGCAGCGTGGCGGGCAGCGAGGCCATGTCCACGGCAAAACCGTGGTTCTGGCTGGTGATGCTCACGCGGCCGTTGTCCAGGTCTTTCACCGGGTGGTTGGCACCATGGTGGCTGTTGTCCATCTTGAAGGTCTTGGCGCCGCTGGCCAGGGCCATGATCTGGTGGCCCAGGCAGATACCGAAGGTGGGCACGCCCGCTTCGACGATCTGGCGGGTGGCTTCGATGGCGTAGTCGCAGGGCTCTGGGTCGCCAGGGCCGTTGGACAGGAACACGCCGTCCGGCTTCATGGCCAGCACGTCGGCCGCAGGCGTCTTGGCAGGCACCACGGTGAGCTTGCAGCCACGCTCGGCCAGCATGCGCAGGATGTTCTTCTTGACGCCAAAGTCGTACGCCACCACGTGGAAGCGCGGCGCAGCCTGTGTGCCATAGCCTTCACCCAGCTTCCACTCGGTCTGGTCCCAGGTGTAGGCGGCGGGGGTGGTCACCACCTGGGCCAGGTCCAGGCCCTTCATGCTGGGCGCGGCCTTGGCAGCCGCCAGGGCTTCGTCGATGCGCGCCTGCGTGACGGTCTCACCGGCTGCCAGGCCCAGGATGGCGCCGTTCTGCGCACCCTTGTCACGCAGCAGGCGGGTGAGCTTGCGGGTGTCGATGTTGGCGATGGCCACCGTCTTTTGGCGCACAAGATACTGCGACAGGGTTTCGGTGGATCGGAAGTTGCTGGCCAGAAGGGGCAGATCTTTGATGATCAGGCCTGCAGCATGGACCTTGTCGGCTTCGATGTCTTCCGCATTGACGCCGTAATTGCCGATGTGCGGATACGTCAGGGTGACGATCTGCTGGCAGTAGCTGGGGTCGGTGAGGATTTCCTGGTAGCCAGTGATGGCGGTGTTGAACACCACTTCACCGACCGTGGTGCCCACATCTGCCGATGAAGCACCGATCGAGTTACCGATAAAGACCGTGCCGTCTGCGAGCGCCAGGATGGCGGGCGGGAAGTTTCCCTTGAGAGACAAAAGCACTGGGTTCTCCGGATGGTTACGGTCGCCCGGCGCCTGCAGACCATTCGCACACTCGAAGCGCGATGGTGCCAATGGCTGCTCTCAGATGGGTTGTTGCTTTGGGTGCGGTCGGGCGACGCTGTTGCGAGAAAAGCTCCCGATTATACCCTCCGTCGCTGACACTCCGGCAATGCACGCCTTGCATAACCCTGATACCAGCGTCTATGACCTGCGATGCTCCAGCTCACCCGCGTCCGTCCGCCCAAGGCACGACTGGGGTAGCCCTGACCGCAGGTTCAGCGCCCAGCGCCGCTCGCGTGCAGGCAGATGGCCGCAGCCGCTGCCACATTCAGCGACTCCTCGCCCCCGGGCTGAGCGATACGGATGCGCAACGAAGCCTTATCTTCCAGAGCCGGGCTGACACCCTGCCCTTCGTGACCCATCACCCAGGCACAAGGCCAGGGCAAGGCGGCGCGGTGCAGAAAG
>DATLGV010000340.1:0-2071 GCA_035540275.1 Acidovorax sp.
CCAGCCCCAGTGCGCCCCCCGCCACCAGCAGGGTGCCCTGTTGGCGCCCGGCGGGCAGGCAGGCCCCCACGCCCGCCACCACCAACCCAGCCAGGCCCAGCCACAGCCAGGGGCGCCCGAACAGGGCCGCCTGCATCAGCCCGTTGGCGGCCTGCTCGCTGCTGAAGACCTGGCCCACCGCCAGCAGGCCATTGGCGTCCTGCTGTGCATACCAGGGGAACACCAGGTACCCCAGCACGCCCATGGCCAGCCACACCCACAGGGGCCGGTTGACCGAGGCACCGGGAGCCCGGGCTCGGAGGGTTGCGTGCGCTGCCGCTGCTGCTGACGACACCGCCACCCCTTAGCGCGTTGCGTTCTGCACGTCTTTTTCCCAGCGCGCAATCAGGCGGCGGCGCTCGGCGCTGGCGCCGTACTTGGCGTAGTCGTAGTTGATGAGCTTCATCTTGGCGGGATCGGTCATGCGCGGGTCCTTGGGCACCTGCGTGTTGCTGGGCAGCTGGAACTGCTTGGCAGCGAGGCCAAACTGCTGGCCGCCCGGCGTGAGCGCCCATTCGTAGAACTTCTTGGCCGCCTCGGTATTGGGGCCGTTTTTGACGATGCTCATGGAGCCCACCTCGGCGCCCGTGCCTTCGGACGGCGTGGCCGAGCCGACCGGGAAGCCATTGACCGCCTCGGTGGTCACGTCATGCACGAAGCTCACCGACACGGTGGTCTCGCCGCGCGCCGCCGCCTTGACCGGTGCCGTGCCCGAGCGGGTGTAGGTGCTGATGTTGGGGTGCAGGGCCTTGAGGTACTCGAACGCCTTTTCCTCGCCCATGAGTTGCACCAGGGTGGCGATCATGGTGTAGGCCGTGCCGCTCGATGCGGGGTTGGCCATCTGCACCTCGCCCTTGAACTCGGGCTTGAGCAGGTCGGCCCACGACTGCGGCGGGCTGAGCTTGCGCTTGGCCAGCAGCTCCTTGTTGTAGCCAAAGCCCAGGGGGCCCAGATAGACGCCCACGGTGCGGTATTTGGAATCGGCCGCCTGCTTTTGCGCCCAGGGGTAGAGCTGCGCGAGCTGGGGCGACTTGTATTCGAGCGTCAGGCCCTGTTCGGCCGCCTGCAGGTGGGGGTCGCCCGTGCCGCCAAACCAGATGTCGGTCTTGGGGTTGGCGCGCTCGGCGTTGAGCTGCGCCAGCGCCTCGCCCGAACCCTTGGCCGTCATGTTGACCTTGGTGCCGGTGGTCTTGGCGTACACCGTGGACATCAGGTTGCACCACTCGGCCTGCACCGAGCAGATGATGTTGACCTGGCCCTGGGCCCAGCTGCCCGACGCAGCGGCCACCAGGGCCGCACCGGCCAGAAGTTTTGTCAGCAAGGGTTTGCGCATGGAAGGCTCCTCAGTATCTGGATAACGTGATGGAGGATGCTAGCCGTGCCGGGCCCGCCAGGGCCAGGGGGGAAACGCCCGGGCCCGGTGCAAGCCGGTTGAAAGGCAGGGATTGCGCGGGCTCCGCAGCTTTGGGAACCGAGTTACATTAAGAACGGCTCCCCAAAACCTGTTCGAAGGCCTCACCTGAGCAGCCCGCGCTGCACACCCCGACTGAGACATGCTCGACCGCATCACCGCCTCCCTGCCCTCGCTGGCCCCCGCCGAACAGCGCGTGGCCAAGCTGGTGCTGACCGATCCGCGCACCTTCGCCCGGCTGCCCGTGCGCGAGCTGGCCGAGCGCGCGCATGTGAGCAAGCCCACCGTGGTGCGCTTTTGCCGCAGCATGGGCTATGACGGGCTGGCCGACTTCAAGCTCAAGCTGGCCGGCAGCGTGAGCGAGGGCGTGCCCTTCATCCACCGCAGCGTGGATGCCGACGACAAGACCGGCGACGTGCTGGTGAAGGTGGTGGACAACGCCGTGGCAGCCTTCCTGCAGTACCGCAACGCGGCCAGCACCGTGGCCATCGAACGCGCGGCCGACGCGATTGCGGACACCTGGAAGAAGGGCAAGCGCATCGAGTTCTACGGCGTGGGCAACTCGGGCATCGTGGCGCAGGACGCGCAGCACAAGTTCTTTCGCCTGGGCGTGACCTCCAT
>DATLGV010000341.1:0-4658 GCA_035540275.1 Acidovorax sp.
CTTCGTTATGTGCTCTCCACGGCCAGTAGATGGCGTCGTGGTACCACAGGGCCAGCGCTACGGCATGGGGGTTGTGGATCGCGCTGGGCTGGTGGCCCTGCACCTCCTGCAGGTGCCGCAGGCAGGCCCGCAGGTGGGTGGTGTCGTGGTAGGCGCGGGGCCAGCGGGCCCAGCTGCGCAGCAGGCGCCGGCTTTCAGCACGCCAAGCGGGCGTGTCGCGCCCCAGCGCTTGGCCCAGGGCCTGCCAGTGCGCCAGCAATTCGGCGCTGTGGGCGGGCTGGCGGCGCCAGGGCATGGGGGCTGTCAGGCCAGTTTGCCCAAGAGCAGATATTCCATCAGGGCCTTCTGCAGGTACATGGTGTTTTGGCTACGGCCCGCAGCCTGCGGCTGCTTCACGCCCGCTGCGCGGACATGAGCCTGCGCCGAAACAGGCTGCTGGCGCTGGCGCGCCACCGCATTGCATTTCATGCAATACGGCCGAGCAGAAGGTACTCCATGAGTGCCTTCTGCACGTGCATCCGGTTTTCCGCCTCGTCCCACACCACCGACTGCGGCCCGTCGATCACGTCGGCCTCGACCTCTTCGCCCCGGTGGGCAGGCAGGCAGTGCATGAAGAGGGCGTCGGGTTGGGCGGCGGCCATCATTTCGGTGTCCACGCACCAGTCGGCAAAGGCCTTTTTGCGGGCTTCGTTCTCGGCTTCGTAGCCCATGCTGGTCCACACATCGGTGGTGACCAGGTCGGCGCCCCGACAGGCCTCCATGGGGTCGCTAAAGAATTGATAGCTGCCAGCGCTGATTCCATGGGCGCCAGCGGCCAATTTCTCGTCCACTTCGTAGCCGCGTGGCGTGCTCACATGCACCTTGAAGCCCAGCAGTGACGCCGCCTGCAGCCAGGTGTTGGCCATGTTGTTGCCATCGCCCACCCAGGCCACCGTCTTGCCCTGGAGGCAATCGGTCAGATTGCCGGTTCCGTCCTTGGGGCCCCGGTGCTCGATAAAGGTGAAGATGTCCGCCAGGATCTGACAGGGGTGGTACTCGTTGGTCAGGCCGTTGATCACGGGCACGCGCGAGTTGGCGGCAAAACGCTCGATCTTGCTTTGCTCATAGGTGCGGATCATCACCAGGTCAGTCATGCGGCTGATGACCTTGGCGCTGTCCTCGATGGGCTCGGCACGGCCCAGCTGGCTGTCGCCCGTGGTCAAGTGCACCACACTACCGCCGAGCTGATACATGCCCGCCTCAAAGCTCACGCGCGTGCGGGTGCTGGCCTTCTCGAAGATCATGGCCAGCGTGCGGTCCACCAGCGGGTGGTGCTTCTCGTAGGCCTTGAACTTCTTCTTGATGAGCGCGGCGCGCTCGAACAGGTAGGCGTACTCGTCGGCGGTGAGGTCGGTGAACTGCAGGTAATGTTTCAGCGTCGTCATGGCAGTGGGACTATTCTTCATTCAGCCAGGATGGCTTTGACCAGCGGGGTCAGCTTGGCGACGATTTCGTCGGCTTCGGCGGTGGTGAGGATCAGCGGGGGCACCAGGCGGATCACGCTGTCGGCCGTGACCGACAACAAGAGGCCTGCCTCGGCCGCGCGGCCAATCAGTGCGCCACAAGGCTTGGCCAGTTCGATGCCCAGCATCAGGCCCTGGCCCCGGATCTCCTTCACACCGGGCAGGCTGCCCAGCTCGCGCTGCAGTGCCGCCTTGAGGTGCTCACCCACCGTGGTGGCATTTTGCAGCAGGCCGTCTTCTTCCATGATGCGAATGGTTTCGACCCCGGCGCGCATGGCCAGCGGGTTGCCGCCAAAGGTGGTGCCGTGGTTGCCGGGCTGCAGCACGTTGGCGGCCTTGGGGCCCGCCACCACCGCGCCAATCGGCACTCCCGAGCCCAGGCCCTTGGCCAGCGGCATCACGTCGGGCACGATGCCGGCCCACTGGTGGGCAAACCACTTGCCAGTGCGGCCCATGCCGCACTGCACTTCGTCGATCATCATCAGCCAGCCGCGCTCGTCGCACAGCTTGCGCAGCTGCTGCAGATATTCCACGCGCATGGGGTTGATGCCGCCTTCGCCCTGAATGGTCTCGAAGAACACGGCCACCACGTTGGGGTTGCCTTCGGTGGCCTTTTGGATGGCTTCAATGTCGTTGAGCGGCACGCGGATGAAACCCTCGACCAGCGGGCCGAAGCCGCTGTAGATCTTGGGGTTGCCGGTGGCCGACATGGTGGCAATCGAGCGGCCGTGGAAGGCCTTTTCGTAGACCACGATCTCGGGTTTGGCAATGCCCTTGTCCACGCCGAACTTGCGTGCAATCTTCAGGGCCGCCTCGTTGGCTTCCAGGCCCGAGTTGCAGAAGAAAACGTTCTGCATGCCCGACAGCTCCACCAGCTTGGCGGCCAGCTGCTCCTGCAGGGGCGAGTGGTAGTAGTTGGAGGTGTGGATCAGCTTGGTGATCTGGTCCTGCAGCGCGGGCACCAGCTTGGCGTGGTTGTGGCCCAGCGTGTTCACGGCAATGCCGCCCAGGCCGTCCAGGTATTCCTTGCCGTTCACGTCCCAGACGCGGCTGCCTTGTCCCCGGGCCAGCGCGATGGGTACGCGGCCATAGGTGTTCATCACGTGGGGCGAAGCGGCCTCAATGAAAGCGGTCATGCGGAAATCTCCAGACGGTGCAGTGGCGAAAAAACGAGTCACGATTCTAGGGGGAGCAGGGCGACGGTCTGTTGACGATTGCGCATCAGTGCAATGCAGCCCAATACCTGAGTTTGGGGTGCTATGTGTAGCACGGCAGAGGGATTAGGGAGCCAGCTCTTATATAAGAGTTAGAATGTCGCGTTGCGGTGCAACATGCAGTGATCCTGCGGCTGCGCCCTCACTACCACTCCAATCCCCGATGGTTTCCCCCTCCTCCAAAGAAGTCTTCATCCAGGGCATCACCCACGAAGGGAAAACCTTTCGTCCCAGCGACTGGGCCGAGCGGCTGGCCGGGGTGATGAGCAGCTTCCGACCCGGTGGAGCGCGGCCGGGCAGCCATTTGAGCTATTCGCCATGGTGCATCCCGACCACGCTCAACGGCGTCAAGTGTGTGGTGGTGCACAGCGACCTGCGCGACCACGAACCCATGGCCTGGGATTTCGTCATCAACTTTGCGCGCGACAACAACCTGCAGGTGGCCGAGGCCTGCCTGCTGCCTGACCTGCCTCCTCCCGCCAGGCCCTGACCGGCCACGGCCCGGCGCTGCCTGCCGTCGAGTCTCGGCGTCACTGCGCAGAGGCACGCGCGCTCGCTGGCCGGTGGCCAATCCCCATCGCCTTTTGATGCGCTTCAGGCTGCTTGGCGCCGTTCTGAACCCCCAACGAAAAAACCGCCCGAAGGCGGTTTGTTCGTTTTTGCTGGCAGCGCACCCGTTACAAACGGCGAACGGCAGGTGCCGTTCGGGCTGTTTGCCTGCCGGGGCAGGCGGTCAATTGATTAAGCGGCTGCGGGTGCCAGGGCTTTCACCTTGGCAGACAGGCGGCTCTTGTCGCGAGCAGCCTTGTTCTTGTGGAAGATGCCCTTGTCAGCCACGGTGTCGACCACGGCTTGCATCTTGGCGAACAGTTCGGTCGCCTTGGTCTTGTCGCCAGCCAGAACAGCCTTTTCGACGTTCTTGACAGCGGTACGGTATTTGGAACGCAGCGAGGTGTTTGCAGCGTTGATCTTGACGTCCTGACGGACGCGCTTGCGGCCCGACGCCAGGCGCGGGTTCTTCTTCTTGGGTTTTGCGGATGCCATTGTTTAGTTCCTTGGGTCTGTGGATGATGCCAGCAAAGCCAACGATTATAGCCCACGGCCTTTCGTTGCGCCACTGGGGCCACGCTTCAGGCCCACCTCACCCACCTCCTGCCCGCCCCACACGCATTATTCACCGTGGGTGATCCACTCCCCGATGAAGGATCATCCCTTGAAACCATCGTCGCCTCCCGGGGCCGCCCTGCCTGCGGCAAGTGCGCGCCCGCAAACGCATACACTCCCGCCGGTGTCACTGTTCAAAGCCGCCTCCACCGTTTCCCTGTTGACCCTCGTCTCCCGCATCACGGGGCTGGTGCGCGAGTTGCTCATGGCCTCCGTCTTCGGGGTCAGTGCCATGACGGACGCCTTCAATGTGGCGTTCCGCATTCCCAACCTGTTCCGGCGCGTGCTGGGTGAGGGCGCCTTCAGCCAGGCTTTTGTGCCGGTGCTGGCCGCCACCCGCGCGCAAGAGGGTGACGACGGTGCCCGGGCGCTGATCGATCATGTGGGCACCCTGTTGGCCTGGACGCTGGTGCTGCTCTGCGTCGCCGGTGTGCTGGGCGCGCCCTGGATGGTGTGGGCCATGGCCAGTGGCATGAAACAGTCCCCCCAGGGTTTTGATGCCGCCGTCACGATGACGCGCTGGATGTTTCCCTACATCGGCTTCATGTCGCTGGTGGCGCTGGCGGGGGGCATTCTCAACACCTGGAAGAAGTTTGCGGTGCCCGCCGCGTCGCCGGTGCTGCTCAACATCGCCCTCATCCTGTCCATCACGCTGGGCGCGCCCTTGTTTGCACGCCACGGCATCGAGCCCATCTATGCCCAGGCGGCGGGCGTGATGCTGGGTGGCCTGCTGCAACTGGGCATTCAGGTGCCTGCGCTGCTGCGCCTGGGGCTGCTG
>DATLGV010000342.1:0-3122 GCA_035540275.1 Acidovorax sp.
GACAGCGGCAGGGCCGGTGGATACGTGGGTGCCATGGGGGTCATGAGGGCTTACTCGGGAAGACTGATGTGCGTCCATGTTTCACTCACAGCGTGGTTGTCGTGTTGGAGAAAAGCGCGCAGCTCGATGGGCCGGTCGGCCTGCAGGCGCTGGATGCGAACGGTCATGCGCCACCCGCCGGTGGCGGGGTTGCGGTAGGCGATGCTTTCCAGCACCTTGCCGTTGGCATCGCTGGTCACAACGGCCTTGAGGGAGGCCTCCGCAGGCAGGGCCTTGAGGGCGGGGCCCTCGAAATCGACCACGTACTGCACCTGCTGGCGCAGGGCCTGGGCCGACAGCTTGGTGTAGCCCATGCCGCGGCGCGACTGGGTTGCCCAGGCGCCGGGCGGGCGCTGCTGCTCGTCGCCCTGCCAGCTCAGCTCATAGGCAAATTCCAGCGGCTGGCCGGGGGCTGGCATCTGGGCGGGCACCCAGTACGCCACGATGTTGTCGTGTGTCTCGTCGGGGGTGTTCAGCTGCACCAGCTCCACGCGGCCCGCGCCCCAGTCGTGCAGCGGGCGCACCCAGGCGCTGGGGCGGCGCTCGTAGCGGGCTTCCACATCCTCATAGCGGCTCCACTGGCGGTCGCGCTGCATCAGGCCAAAGCCCTTGGGGTTCTTTGTGGCGAATGAGGTGACCAGCGTCTGCCGGGGGTTCTGCAGCGGGCGCCACAGCCATTCACCTTCGCCCGTGGCGACCATGAGGCCGTCGGAGTCATGCACCTCGGGGCGGAAGTCTTCCTTGCGTGGCTGGTTCTCGCCAAAGAAGAACATGCTGGTCAGCGGGGCCACCCCCAGCGTGCCGATGGGCTTGGCCGCACCGGGTCGCACGAAGATGCGGCTGCGCACGGTGGTCGTGGTCTGCGCGCCGGGCTGGATGTCGAAGCGGTAGGCGCCCGTGGCGCGTGGCGAGTCCAGCAGGGCGTACACCGTGACCTGAGTGGACAGCGGGTCGGGCCGCACCAGCCAGAACTCGGTGAAGCGGGGGAACTCCTCGCCCCGGCCGCCCACGGTGTCGATGGCCAGCCCGCGCGCCGACAGGCCGTACTGCTGGCCCTTGCCCAAAGCGCGGAAGTAGCTCGCCCCCTGAAAGACCACCAGCTCGTCCTTGTAGGCGCTGGAGTTCAGGTGGTTGTGCAGCCGAAAGCCTGCAAAGCCCAGGTCGCCCCAGGCCTCGGGCCGCAGCTGGTTCTTGCCGTAGTCAAAGTCCGCGCGGCTGTAGGGGATGTGGCGCACGCCCTGTGGCGTCACCTCGTTGATCAGCACCGGCTCTTTCTGGTAGAGCCCCAGGTGGAAGAACATGGCCTCGTAGGGCAGCTTCTCGGCCCGCCACAAGGCTCGATCAGGGCGCCAGCGGATGTCCCGCACCTGGTCGTAATTGAGCTGGGAGAGGTCGGCCGGGAGCTTGTCGCTCACGGGCCGGTAGGGTTGGCTGGCGCGGTCGCGGGCGAGGCGGGTCACGCTCTCGAAGTCAAAGCCCTGTGCGTGCGCGCCGCCGGCCAGCAGGGCGGTGGCCAGGGCCATTGCGGGCCCTGCGTGCCGTCTGATGTGGCGAAAAAAGGAGGGAAAAACTGCGTGCATGCCAGGCATAGGGCAAACCCTGTGCCAGCTGTAAAAAACGCTTTGAAATCAACGGGTTGGAGGGGGCTCTGCGTGTAAGCAGTTGTGCAATGGCCTGCGGGCACCGATCAGCCCCCGCTTTTTGTCGCCAGATGGCGACAGGTGGTGGGTGGCTGGATCAAAACACCCTGTAAATCAATGACTTACTCGTGTCGCTCATCCACGACATCGTCCGCATCGCCTGCATCCTGCTTGAACTGGCCGGGCGTCAGCGCATGCTTTTGCAGCAGGCGGTAGAACTCGGTGCGGTTGCGTTGCGCCAGCCGCGCCGCATCGGCCACATTGCCGTCGGTCATCTTGAGCAGGCCCACCAGGTACTCGCGCTCGAAACGCTGGCGGGCCTCGGCAAAGCTCAGCACCTGGGTGGACGGGGTGCGCAGTGCGCGCTGCACCAGCGTCAGGGGCACCAGGGGCGTGGTGGACAGGGCGCAGACCTGCTCGACCACGTTGTAGAGCTGGCGCACGTTGCCTGGCCAGGCGGCCGTGGTCAGTGCCTTGAGCGCCTCAGGCGCAAAGCCGGACAGGCGCTTGTCGTATTTGCGGGACAGCCGGTCCAGAAAGTGGTTGGCCAGCAGCGCAATGTCCTCGCGCCGCTCGGCCAGGGTGGGCAGCACCAGCGACACCACGTTCAGCCGGTAGTACAGGTCCTCGCGGAACTGCGCGCTGGCCATGGCGGCCTCCAGGTCCCGGTGCGTGGCCGAGATGATGCGCACGTCGATGGGCGTGGCCTGGCTGGCGCCCACGGGGCGCACGGCGCGCTCCTGCAACACCCGCAGCAGTTTGACCTGCAGGGCGGGGGGCATGTCGCCAATCTCATCCAGCAGCAGGGTGCCGCCGTCCGCGGCCTGGAACAGCCCCTTGTGGTTGCTCACTGCATCGGTGAAGGCGCCCTTGACGTGGCCGAACAGCTCGGACTCCAGCAGCGCCTCGGGGATGGCGCCGCAGTTGACGGCCACAAACGGACGGGCTGCACGCGGGCTCGCGCGGTGGATGGCGCGCGCCAGCAGCTCCTTGCCCGATCCGCTGTCGCCGCGCAGCAGCACGCTGGCGTCGGACTGGGCGACCATGTACGCCTCGGACAGCAGGTCCGTCATGCGGTGCGACCGGCTCACGATCTCGGCCCGCCAGTCCTCGTTGGCATGCGGCTGCGCCACGGCAGGGGCGCTGAGCGCCAGCGCCTGCGCGATCTTTTCGAGCAGCTCCTTGCCGTCGTAGGGCTTGGTCAGGTAGGTGAACACCCCGCGCGACGTGGCCTCGACGGCATCGGGAATGGTGCCGTGTGCGGTCAGCAGGATCACGGGCAGAGAGGGGTGGCGGGCACGCACTTCGTCAAACAGGGCCAGGCCATCGCGCCCCGGCAGGCGCACATCGCTGAGCACCAGCTGCGGGCGCGTAATGTCCAGCTGCGCCAGCGCCGCTTCGGCAGAGCCCACCGCCACCACGTCATGTCCGGCGGCTTTCAGG